>CALJVI010000143.1 GCA_937974575.1 uncultured Saprospiraceae bacterium
TCTTTACATATTTTCACCTGATCTAAGAACGCTTCTATTGCTGTCTTTTTTGACTTCATTTCCTTGCTCATCTTTTTTTGAGCATAGTATAATAATATTCCTAATATATTATAATTTCATGTCATGCGTCTGCCCTGGGGGTGCACCCTAAGGTGATCCTAGGTCTAATAGGTCAAGCGCCAGCAAAAGAGCAGTGCCTACTTAATTGCTCAAGCTACCGTCCTTTAAACCATTTTGCTACCCAATATGCAGAGCGCCAGATAGTAGAAAAGGGACACAAACCATAGTTTGTGTCCCTTTTCTAATCAGAGTTTATTACCAAAAAAAGGAATTATGCCTCTTCTTCCTCGATCAATTCAATAGGCTCGATCATAGGCAAAGACATGAGTTTCTTTTCTTCGCCACTTACACTCCACATACGCAAGAATCCTCCACTTGCCTCAGCAACATGCTTTGCAAAAGAGATGAAACTAGTATACAAGGTAGCACCGATCGCATTTGGCAGTTTACAAAGAGGGTCATTCAATAGAGTGAGCTTACCTGCCAATACCTTTGTTCGCTCATCTGTATCCTTTGGTAAGCTTAAGATCAAGGCATTGAGGTCATCATTGAAGGTTTTGCCAACTATTTTGTAGTAATCTTGAAGCATCTCCTCGGTAGCATAAGATCTGATCTTGGTCAATTTGCTGGCCCATGCTGTTTCAGCGGTATCTATAGTGCCATCTGCACCTGCGATAAGTATCGTTATTTGAGCTATTGCATCAATAAGTTGTTTTTTTTCAGCCTCATCGATACTTGTAAAATTGTCTAGCATTCTATTAATAATTTTTTTGATTAAATTCACTCCTTGAAACCATGCAAAGATACATTTTGATGTATTTCTTTGGTGTTTTTTTCATTAATTCTCTAAAATTTAGACCAATTGGCGGCGGCAAAAGAAAAAATTAAAAAGGTCACACCACTCATGAAGCAATACATGGGTATAAAACAGCAACATCCTGATGCGATTCTTCTATTTAGAGTCGGGGATTTTTATGAGACTTTTGGCCAAGACGCTATTGCAGTGTCTCAAGCCGTAGGCATCGTCCTTACCAAGAGAAATAACGGAGGCTCCAAGATAGAACTAGCTGGTTTTCCTTACCACAGCTTAGATATGTATCTTCCAAGATTGGTCAAAGCTGGTTTTAGAGTAGCGATTTGTGAACAGCTCGAAAGACCTAGCAAAGAAAAAAAGATAGTAGCCAGAGGGGTTACTGAGATGGTTACACCAGGTATCGCTACGGATGATAAATTGTTGGAGCATCAATCTAACAACTATCTGTGTTCTGTATTTTTCGGACACAATAACCGGATGGGAATTGCCTTTCTTGATCTATCCACCGGAGAGTTTTTAGTGAGCGAAGGTTCCAAAATGTATATGGACAAACTGCTCCAATCTTTTAGCCCTTCGGAAGTATTATTTTCACGAAAAGACTCCAAACAGTTTGAAGAGATTTTTGGCGATCGATTTTATACCTACCCACTGGATGAATGGGTGTTTACCGAGGATTATACAAACGAAAAATTGACCGCTCATTTTGAGACCAATAGTTTGAAAGGCTTTGGTGTTGAAGATATGAAGCTGGCACAAGTAGCAGCTGGTTCTATATTCCATTATCTAGCTACTACAGAAAACAAAAACCTACTCCACATCACAGGTATTGGTAGAATACCGCTTGACAAATACATGTGGCTAGACAAGTTTACGATTAGAAACTTAGAATTGATTTTTACCCCACACGAGAAAGGAGTAGCACTCATTGATATTCTCAACAAAACGGTTTCTCCGATGGGAGCTCGTTTAATGAAGAAATGGATTGTACTGCCACTCAAAGATCTGAAGGAGATTGAGGCCCGACATAGTAAGGTCGCTTTCTTTATAGAGGAAGATGAAGTCTGCCAGTCGCTTATAGATAAAACACAGCAAGTAGGTGATATTGAGCGGATTATAGCAAAAGTTCCAATGCTCAAAATCAATCCTAGAGAAGTCATGCAGTTGGCAGACTCCCTTAGTATAGTAGGGGAGATGAAGACTATGATGGCCGAGATGAAGGAGGTAGGCCTACAAGCTTATGCCCAAAGATTGGATGAGTGCCCTACTTTGCAAGCCAAGATTAGAGCCACTATAGTAGCTGAACCTCCCACGAGTTTGAATAAAGGTGGAGTCATCGCACAAGGAGCAAGTGAAGATCTGGACGAATACCGCAACCTGGTAAACGATGCCAAATCCATCCTCAAAAAAGTGCAAATTGAAGAAGCAGAAAAAACGGGAATTGACAATTTAAAAATTGGGTTCAATTCTGTTTTTGGCTATTACCTAGAGGTGACCAATAGGTATAAAGACAAGGGCCTTGTTCCGGATCATTGGATCAGAAAACAGACCTTAACCAACGCAGAAAGATACATCACGGAAGAGCTCAAAACACTAGAAGCCAAGATCCTTGGTGCAGAAGAAAAAATTTCTGTTTTAGAAGAAGAGTTATACTCCAATCTAGTGCTCTTTATCTCTGACTATATCAGTCAAATACAAAAAGATGCAGCAGTGATTGCACGTATAGATTGTTTGAGCACTTTTGCATCCATTGCAAAGCGAAACAATTATTGCAGACCTACATTAGATGACAGTTTGGTCATTGATATAAAGGCAGGAAGGCATCCTGTGATCGAGCATCACTTACCCTTAGGAGAAGCTTTTGTACCCAATGACATTTACCTAGATAATGAAACCACTCAGATCATGATGATCACAGGTCCCAACATGGCTGGTAAGTCTGCATTACTTAGACAGGTGGCTATTATCAGCATCATGGCACAGATGGGTAGCTTTGTGCCTGCAGAAAGTGCCAGGTTGGGTATTGTAGACAAGGTCTTTACGAGAGTGGGCGCTACAGATAATATTTCCTCTGGCGAGAGTACATTCATGGTTGAGATGAATGAGACAGCCAGTATTATGAATAATATCTCTGAGCGTAGTCTGATCCTTATGGATGAAATAGGGCGTGGAACCAGTACATATGATGGTATTTCTATCGCTTGGGCACTGGCAGAGTACCTACACACCAACCAGACTGCTTGTCCCAAGACTTTGTTTGCTACACATTATCATGAGCTCAATGAGTTGACCAATACCTTCGATCGAATCAAAAATTACAATATTGCAACCAAAGAAGTAGGGCAAAAGGTCATCTTTTTGCGCAAGCTCCAGCCTGGAGGCAGTAATCATAGTTTTGGTATATATGTAGCCAAACTCGCAGGTATGCCCAAGTCTATCATAGATCGAGCAAACTCAATATTAGCACATTTAGAGGAAAAATCAATTGATTTATCCCAGCCAGAAGGCCAATTAAAAGCAGCAGTAAAGGCTATGCCAGCAGCTCCAATGCAGTTGAGTATCTTCGATCAAACCGACGAAACAGCGACTGCTATTAAAGCAGCTATAAAAAATATGAATATCAATGATATGACCCCAGTGCAGTGTATGTTGAAACTGAATGAGTTAAAGGGATTGATCGAAGAAAAGAATTAAGGGTCACCCAAATATCAAATATTTAAAATTCACATTCATTAATAGGGTACATTGTTTGCTTTAGTCGTACATTTGCACAAATAATTTTGAATTAGTGAGCATAGAGCCGACAACGGGATCAAGGAAAGAACTCTACGAATATCAGAAAGAAGATTTAGCCCAAGTCTTTAAGCGTTTAGAAAACTGCCCTTCTAATTATAACCTTCTGTACCAGCTACCCACGGGTGGGGGTAAAACTGTCGTCTTCTCGGAGATTGTCAGAAGGTATATCCAAGAGTACAAAAAACGTGTACTTATTCTTACACACAGGATAGAATTGTGTCAACAGACCTGCAAGATGTTGGAGGGCTTTGAGGTCAATACCATGATCATCGATAGTAAGGTCAAGGAGCTGCCCAAAGACCACAATTTTGATTGTTTCGTCGCCATGGTGGAGACACTCAACAACAGACTTACAGACAAGGATATTAGCTTTAATGATGTAGGTTTGGTCATAGTCGATGAGGCACACTACAATTCATTTAGAAAACTATTTAAGTTTTTCAACCACTGCTTCATGCTAGGGGTAACAGCTACGCCCTTGAGCTCAAACATCAACTTACCGATGAATGAGATCTACAATGAGCTGATCGTAGGTAATCCTATTACAAAATTAGTAGAGCAAGGCTACCTTTCCAAGGCGACTACATACAGCTATCAAGTAGGATTGGGGACATTAAAAGTAGGGATCAACGGAGATTATACCGTCAAGTCTTCTGAGATGTTGTACTCCAATGACCTCATGCAAAAGAAGCTACTCGTTGCATACGAGGAAAGAGCCAAAGGCCGCAAGACCTTAGTATTCAACAACGGTATCAACACTTCCATACAAGTTTATTACACTTTCAAGGAGGCTGGATATCCCATTAGACATATCGATAGTAAGATTAGCAAGGCAGACCGTAAAGCCATACTCAAGTGGTTTAAGGAAACACCCGGTGCCATTCTTACCTCTGTAGGTATCTTAACCACAGGTTTTGATGAACCTACTATACAGAGTATTATCATCAATAGAGCAACCAAGTCACCGACCCTGTATTATCAGATGATCGGTAGAGGTTCGCGTGTACTCCCCAACAAGTCTACTTTTGATGTGATTGACTTAGGTAACAACGCCGTTCGTTTTGGACTTTGGGAAGAAGAACTCGATTGGCAGATGGTTTTCCGTTCTCCAAACTTCTACCTCGAAAGCCTATTGACGGATGAAGAGATCGAACGTAAGTTCGTTTACAAGATGCCAAAATCACTCTTGGACAAATTTACAAAGTCCGAGGATATTGACTTTGATGTCTACGAGGAGTACGATGAGATTAAGACCAAAGGACTCAGATCTTCTACCCTGATCGACAAGTCTATTGAGCAACACGCCCGCATGTGTATAGAAAACAGTAATGACCTTTCCGAAGGATTTGCACTGGTTCGAGCATTGACACCAGACATCGTGGATCGCATCAGACGTTATTGCTATTGTATCAGCAACAGTACCCGCAATTACAAAGAGTGGGTGCTAGAGGATTACACGACCCGTTTGAGAAAAGCCGTTACCAATCATTATTAGAAAAATTACGCTAGTCCGCAGTCGGAGCAAGCTTTACAGTAAGCCCGTCTAGATTCTCATTTATTTTCAGTTGACAACCTAGTCGCGAATTGTCTTCGACGAAGAATGCTTGATCGAGCATGTCTTCCTCGTCATCAGTCGCCGTTGGCAAGTCGTGATCTGACATTACATAGCAGTGACAAGTAGAGCATAGCGCCATACCCCCACAAGTCCCCTCTACAGGCAATTCATATGCCTTGAATACTTCCATTAGATTCATATTCATATCCGTAGGAGCTTCGAGCAGATGCTCTTTATCCGTTCTATCTATGACTTTTATCTTGATATCACTCATATATTCACATTCGTTTATGCAAAGATAACACAGCCCCCCTTGTTTTGGTTTCTCCACAGGTGTTTTTATAAGATTAGCAGATTAATACAAACGAAATAAGAGGGAATTGCTCAATCTATATTGGTCTTTACCAGACTTATTTGGGATCATCACGATCCTGACTCCGGCCGAGCCTCCGTCAGAACGTGACCAGGCTCATATCTTGCCAAAAATAAAAAATCATTAAATTTAAGAGATAATAAACAATAAAGAAGGGCTGTGCTTGTAGCCTGGAATCCGGGCTAAGTACATGTAAATGATACTGACGTTAGAGGAACAACAAGT
>CALJVI010000144.1 GCA_937974575.1 uncultured Saprospiraceae bacterium
CAAAAGATGGACATCGAAATCGACTTTCTCATGGATTCGCTAGATATCGATGAACGATCCAGATATGAGAAAGAAGAAGATGCGAGATTGATCCTAGTCAATGCACCTACCCTCAATAACTCCGCCCCCGAAAACGAATCCTTCTACCTTACTATCCCTATTGGAATCATACTTACACTGGATAATGTGGTCACGATCAGTTCGGATGAGCGCACGGTGCTGAAGAGATTTAAAAAAGGGAAGGTCAAGAACTTTAACCCGTCGCATCAGCAAAAATTTGTGCTTCAGATATTTGAGCAGATCGTAAGAGACTACCTAGTCTGTCTGAAACAGCTCAATACCAAGCGCAATGAGATAGAGAAGGAGCTGTATGATAGCAGTAGAAACCGTGAGCTGAGAAGACTGCTCTCGATAGAGAAGAGTCTGGTCTACTTTGTGAACTCCCTGAGTGCCAATGATATGCTCAAGCTCAAGATGAAGCGAACGGACTTTTTGGATATTCGCAATAATGAGGCGCTGACCGACCTGTTTGAGGATATCATCATCGACAACAGTCAGGCCCTGGAGATGTCCAATGTATATACGAATATCCTCAATGGAACGATGGAGGCCTATGCCTCTATAATCTCCAATAATCTGAATATGGTGATCCAGCGATTGACCCTAGTGACCATCATTTTGATGGTGCCAACGCTGGTGGCGAGTCTATATGGAATGAATGTTCCAATACCATTTAAAAACAGCCCCTATGCCTTCTATTTTATTATCATTTTTTCGCTTGTAGTTAGCTTGTTATTAGCTTGGTTTTTCAGGAGAAAGCGATTGTTCTGATTGTTCTTCAAGGGCTTAGCTCCCCTCACTTGTAAAGATTTTGCATGCAAAATAGTTATAGAATATTTGAGCTTACTAACATTCTAAAAAAAAATATATTTAGCGTAAAACGCTGATGTATAGATGTTTGCGGCTTTTATCCACAATTTGTGGATAACTTACATTACGAAAAAAGCCAATATTTTAGCTACCTTTATGTTCACACAACGGCAAGTTTAAGTGCAAAAATAAACGCCAGATTTATGCTTTCTCTACAAAGCACACTCCTTCTGGCACACCATATTATTTTACGAAAAGAGACCATTAGAATCTCCTCGAATAATAGCTGCTTGTAATAAAACAGTGGAGCCAATACTGACTCTACTAGCGAACTTTTATTGAACTAATTTAATTACTGCAAATGACTACCAAATCTATTGAACCTATCCTTCAAGAAAACCCAAACAGGTTTGTTCTTTTTCCTATCCAGCACAAAGATATATGGCAATGGTATAAAGCATCTGAAGCTTGTATCTGGACAGCTGAGGAGATTGACTTATCGACAGATCTAGTACACTGGGAGCAACTAAAGGATGATGAACGTCATTTTATCAAGCACGTACTCGCATTTTTTGCAGCCAGTGATGGTATCGTGAATGAAAACCTTGCCGAAAATTTCGTCGCAGAAGTACAATATACAGAAGCTAAGTTCTTTTATGGCTTTCAGATCATGATGGAGAATATCCACTCAGAGACTTACTCTTTGTTGATCGATACCTATATAAAAGACAATGCCGAGAAAGATAGGTTGTTTAATGCCATTGATACGATGGATTGTGTCAAGAAGAAGGCGGAATGGGCGCTTAGATGGATTGATAATGGCAGTTTTGCAGAGCGTTTGATCGCATTTGCTGCTGTAGAAGGGATATTCTTCTCTGGATCATTCTGTTCTATATTTTGGCTTAAGAAGCGTGGATTGATGCCAGGATTGACTTTTTCCAACGAATTAATCTCTAGAGATGAAGGAATGCACTGCGATTTTGCCTGCCTTTTATACAATGACCATATTAAGAATAAGTTAAAACCGGGCGTAATTGAAGGAATTATCCTAAATGCGGTCGAAATTGAGAAAGAATTTGTGTCCGATGCGCTTCCAGTGCGTCTTATAGGTATGAACGCTGACTCTATGTGTCAATATATAGAGTTTGTAGCAGACCGCCTCCTGGTGGCACTCAACCTCCCTCGCCACTTCAACGCAGAGAATCCATTCGATTGGATGGATATGATCTCCCTACAAGGTAAAACCAACTTCTTTGAGAAAAGAGTAGGAGACTACCAAAAATCAGGAGTAATGGCCGATAGAGCCGATCAGAAATTCTCCCTCGACGAAGACTTTTAGACTATAAATTTTAAGAACACTATTTACCTACGAACTAATTACAAAAGAACCTAACAGTTTATTAATACCAATTTAAAGAAATACTATGGAAGTAATTAAGAGAAGCGGAAAAAGGGAAGGCGTATCCTTTGACAAGATCACCGCACGTATCAAGAAGCTTTGCTATGGATTGGATCTTAACTTTGTAAACCATTTAGAAATTACCAAAAAGGTAATTCAAGGTTTATACGATGGAGTAACTACCAAAGAGTTAGACAACCTTGCCGCAGAAACTGCTGCAACTATGGCAACTGATCATCCTGATTATTCGCTTTTAGCAGCAAGAATCGCGATTTCTAACCTCCAAAAAAGCACAGAAAAATCGTTTACCAAAGCGATGAAGATTTTGTATGATTATATCGATCCTAAGACTGGCCAAAAAGCAGGTCTGATCGGAGAGTCTACATACAAGATCATCCAAAAACATAAAGACAGACTCAACTCTGCAATCATCTACGACCGAGATTGCAATTTTGATTACTTCGGTTTCAAAACATTAGAACGTTCTTATCTTCTAAGAGCAAATGGTGAGGTAGTCGAGAGACCACAGCACATGCTCATGCGTGCAGCCCTAGGGATACACGGAGAGGATATTGATTCTGCTATCCAGACTTATGATCTAATGTCTGAGAAGTGGTTTATACACGCTACACCTACCTTGTTCAACGCAGGTACACCCAAGCCACAGTTGTCCTCTTGTTTCTTACTGTCCACTACCGAAGATAGCATCTCTGGTATTTTTGAGACACTGACAAGATGTGCAAAGATTTCGCAATCTGCCGGTGGTATCGGTTTGAGCATACACAACGTACGTGCCCAAGGGTCATACATCAAAGGTACTGGTGGAACCAGTAACGGTATCGTACCGATGCTGAAAGTATTTAACGATACTGCTAGATATGTAGATCAAGGAGGCGGAAAGCGTAAAGGTGCATTCGCGGTATACTTAGAGCCTTGGCATGCAGATATTCAAGACTTCTTAGACTTGAAGAAAAATCACGGTGCTGAAGAGCGTCGTGCAAGAGATCTTTTCTACGCCATGTGGATCTCAGATTTATTCATGGAGCGTGTCAAAGCAGACGCAGAGTGGTCATTATTTGATCCTAGCGAATGCCCTGGTCTATACGATGCTTACGGTGGAGAGTTTGAAGCTTTGTACCACAAGTATGAATCAGAAGGTAGAGCACGCAAAACGATCAAAGCGCAAGAGCTTTGGTTTGCTATCCTTGAAAGTCAGATCGAAACAGGTACCCCATACATCCTATATAAGGACGCTGCGAACAAGAAGAGTAACCAGAAGAACTTGGGTACGATCCGTTCTAGTAATCTTTGTACAGAGATCATGGAGTACACTTCTAAGGATGAGGTGGCAGTATGTAATCTTGCCTCTATCTCTCTTCCTAAGTTTGTAGAAGACAAGAAGTTCAACTTCGAGAAGTTGAGAGAGATCTCAAATATCGTAACACACAATCTGAACAAGATTATCGATATCAACTACTACCCTATACCTGAAGCAGAAACCAGCAACATGCGCCACCGTCCGATCGGTATCGGTGTGCAAGGTTTGGCGGATGCATTCAATATGATGGGATTCCCATTCGATAGCCTTGAAGCTAGACAATTGAATATCCAGATATTCGAAACGATCTACTACGGAGCACTGCAGAAGTCAACGGAGTTGGCTGCCATAGATGGTCCTTACCAGACCTACGAAGGCTCACCAGTGAGCAAAGGCGAACTCCAATACGATATGTGGGGCGTCACGCCTTCAGATCTTTGGGATTGGAAAGCACTCAAGAAAACGATCGCTAAGCAAGGCGTTAGAAATAGTTTATTACTTGCACCGATGCCTACCGCTTCGACTTCTCAGATCCTAGGTAACAACGAATGCTTCGAGCCATACACTTCTAACATTTATACTAGAAGAACATTGTCTGGTGAGTACATTATCGTAAACAAGCACCTACTCAAAGACCTGATCAACCTCGGTCTATGGGATGATGATATGAAGCAGCAGCTGATGGTCAACAACGGTTCTGTTCAAAACATCGAGGGTATTCCTGATGAGATCAAAGCAATGTACAAGACCTCTTACGAGCTCAGTCAAAAAGTATTGATAGATATGTCTGCCGATAGAGGCGCATTCATCTGTCAGTCTCAGAGTTTGAACCTCTTCGTCGAGAATCCAAACTTCGGTAAGCTGTCTTCTATGCACTTCTACGGATGGCAAAAAGGA
>CALJVI010000145.1 GCA_937974575.1 uncultured Saprospiraceae bacterium
CTTATATGCTCCCTTATTGATATCTGATATTACTCTTCTTCTTGTTTTTTATATCTGGCTTGTCTGGCGGCTTTTTCAGCATCCTTTAGCTTCTGCTCTTCCTCCTTTTTAGCTTTACGTATTTCGTCGGCTTTACTGTAGGCTATGATGATATCCTTGACCAGTCTGTGTCGAACTACATCGTCTACTGTCAAATAAACCACGCCTATACCTTCAGTATCTCCGAGGATATTGATGCTGTGCTTAAGTCCAGATCGCTGGTTATGCGGAAGATCTATTTGGGATATATCGCCTGTGATGATACACTTGGCGGATGGACCTAATCGAGTCAAAAACATCTTGAGCTGCATGGAAGATGCGTTTTGGGCTTCATCGAGTATGATGAAGGCATTGTCCAGGGTCCGTCCACGCATGAACGCCAAAGGAGCGATCTCTATCACTCTAGTCGTCATGAAGTGCTCTAACTTATCTGGCGGAAACATATCGTCGAGGGCATCATACAATGGCCGCAAATATGGATCTACTTTGTCTTTTAGATCTCCGGGCAAAAAACCGAGATTCTCCCCAGCTTCGACTGCTGGTCGAGTCAAGATGATTTTTTTGACCAATTTATTCTTAAGTGCACGTACTGCGATGGCTACTGCCGTATAGGTTTTACCCGTCCCCGCAGGACCGATGGCGAAGACAATATCATTGGTCTCAGCAGAATCAAACAGTCTTTTCTGATTGACTGTTTTAGCTTTGATGGGTTTGCCATTGCGACCATTTACGATGGTACTTGTTGCGTCACCTTTGCTAATTTTTGATTTAAATGGATTATTGCCGTTAAGCATATCTTTGACCATCTGCGTCGGGAGTTCGTCATGCTCTTTGAGCATTCGGATCATCTTTTCTAAAATCTCTTTAGCTTGTTGTGTAATTTTTTTCTCGCCGATCAGTTTGAGCTTCTCCCCTCTAGAAGTAATTCGAATTTCAGGGTATGCATTTTTTACAAGATTCAACTTGGAGTTTTTCTGACCATATAAGGCTACTGGATCTACTCCATCAATAGAAAGATTGATTTCGCTCAATATATTTTATTTATAAATGATATAATTTCGATAACATTCGACCTGCTATTGGACTAATATATGCTTTTTATAGGCCTATTGTTTCGACACTGCCTTTAATTGTGCATTTTTGTCTGATAAATAGAACGGTCCATGATAAAACGAATTGTGAAAATAGAACTGAAATCTGACAATATTGAAGCTTTTCAGACAATTTTTCAGGAAAGTAAGTCTAAAATTCTTGCTCGTGAAGGCTGCTTTCATGTGGAGCTGCTACGCTGTAATGAACCCGACCATATATTTTTCACGTTTTCTATTTGGGAATCTCAAGATGCGCTAGATGCCTACCGCAAATCTGAGTTATTTGGAGGTGTTTGGCCCAAGACGAAAGCCCTTTTTGCCAAGCCTGCTGAAGCATGGAGTACACATTTGGATGATACCCCTTGGGAGTAAGAAAGGCTTCTAAAAGAATATGCAAGTTTAACACCCATTTCTCTTTTGAAAAAGCTATATTCCTATTCCAATAAAAGCCATATATTTATCCAGCATTAGCCTAGTTGTTAAAATGAATATGGGAGATTTAAAGTGTGAATATTTTTCTTGTACTTATATCCGTTTTCGTCAAGAAAATAATGAAATATTGTAGAACAAGATTTAGAATCAAAGGCTATCCTTCTAAACCTTGAAAAGGAATTATGCAATTAAAAGCTAAGTATGTGTTTAAAGTCAAATGACACAGACGCTAAAATAGAATCACTGTCAATCGAAACTCTAAACTATGAGGATAGAAAACATAAATATTCAAAACTTCAAAGGAATCAAAAATGGTTTCTATGAATTTGATTCTCAATTCACTACCATAATAGGAGACAATGGAACAGGTAAGTCATCTATTCTGGATGCTTTATCTATTGGAATGGGTACTATCCTAATGCGGACTCAAGCATCCTTTGGAATCAACGGTAGAAAGACTAGACCTCTACTTAAAGATGAAATCAGAAAAATAATGGTCTCTCCAGACAATATTGAATTGACAGATGTTACTTTAAATGGGCAATTTATATTTCAATCTGAAGTACAAAAATGGAAAAGAGAGCAATCAAAAACATCAAAAAGTCTTTCTTATAATAATGCCATGAACTTGGTCAATATAGGCAAAAATTTCGCAGATAGAATTGAAGAGAATATTAATCTACCACTAATGGCTTATCACTCGACCGCAAGACTAGCTGGAGAGATATACGGAAAGAAAACATCTTACGAAAAAATTGGGTCGAGGCTAGACGGATATTATGCGTGTTTGGACCCTAGATCTATAAAACAAAAGTTCATATCTTGGTTTAAAACATTTGAAGACTCCGCCTTAAAGTTTAATAAAGATAAAACACTTTATCATGCCTTTACAAAAACTTTAGCGACTGTAATACCAGAATGGCAAGAAGTTATGTTTCACTGGGGATTAGATGACATGGTAGGGAAGCAAAATAATGGCAACTGGCTTCCTTTATCTCACTTAAGTGATGGATACAGAAGCATTGTTAGATTGACTTCAGATATTGCTTATCGAGCTATTAAATTAAATCCTCACTTAGGCATTGATGCCGTTCATAAAACAGAAGGAATCGTACTAATCGACGAAATTGATATGCACCTTCATCCAAAATGGCAGCAAAGAATAGTTTCTGATCTAAAAAGAGCATTTCCAAAAATACAATTTATCGCAACAACTCACTCTCCCTTTATTGTTCAATCATTAAAGGCAAATGAGATTCTCAATCTTGATGAAAATAATATTGACGAGCATCCTGATTCTATGTCAATTGAGCAAAATGCGTTGTTCATGGGTGTAGAAAGCAAGAATAGTGCTTCATTTGGTAACAGAGAAAAAGCAGCATTAGAATATTTAAGTATTCTTAATAAAAAACCTAATGACAAGTCACTTAAAAGGCTAGATGAATTAATAGAGATATCAAGCGATCCTGTTTTCAAAGCTAAACTAAAATTAGAACGGCTTGCAAAGTTTGGAAAAAAATGAGACCCATAATAAAAGGCTTGACTCCTACAGATACTGATGGGAACGAAATAAAATTTGTTAAGTACTCTCGATCAAGACGGTATCTAATTGATAGAATAGGTGAATACTGCTCCTATTGTGAAAGGAAGATTGAATCTAATTTAGCTGTTGAACATGTGCAGCCTAAAGACTCAAATCCACAACTAAGACTTGATTGGAATAATTTCTTACTTGGGTGTACCAACTGCAACTCAACTAAAGGCAATACGAATGTAATCCTAAGCGATTACGTTTGGCCTGATACGGATAATACTTACAGGTACTTTTCTTACGATCATACTGGAATTGTAAATATCTCAAATACCATAAATGATCAAAATATAGAATCAAAAATTAAGAATATGCTTGACTTGGTCGGCTTACAAAATAGCCCGCCAAGACATGGAAGTGCTGATTGGGAAAGAGCATCAGACAGAAGATATGAACATCGAATTCTTGCATGGTCTGATGCAAACCATTATATGAATGCATACAATAATTCTTCTGATGAAATTAGAACGATAATGATTCCTTTGATAATAACTATCGTAATCCATCAAGGATTTTGGTCAATCTGGATGAACGTATTTGAAAACTTCCCAGAGATGCAAATTGAGTTAATCTCTAGTATCCCTGGTACAAATACTGCTTATTTTCCAGAATTATTTCCAATTTCATAAGTATCCAATCAATGAAAATTCATTACCAAAAAAAATGTCCGAGCTAAGCACCTTAGATTATGGAATGATAGAAACCTTGAACTTTGATAGAGAATCAATTCGTATCATGAAACTTAATTTATAACACGTGCATAAATATTTTCTTAGGTTTTCCCATAAAGTTTTATACTCATGGATTTAGATATAGTCATGAAAAGATTAGACTTACATACTTACAGCATCCAATTTGACGGAGTACAAACTGCTCTTTCCAAACTGCTCAAAGAGACAGCATACTCCTCGCTTTTTGTATTGGTAGACGAAAACACCCGAGAGCATTGCTTATCCCTGATCAAAGATACGCTACCTGATAATACTAAGATCATCGACATTCAAAGTGGAGAAATTCACAAGACGCTAGATACTTGCAAAATCATTTGGGAAGCTCTGCTCAACGGAGGTGCAGATCGTCAAAGTTTGTTGATCAATCTGGGTGGCGGAGTGATTGGTGATATGGGTGGATTTTGCGCATCGACTTTTATGCGTGGGATTCGATTTGTACAAATTCCTACTACTTTATTATCACAAGTAGATGCCTCTGTCGGCAGTAAGCTAGGAGTAGATTTTCAACAGGTCAAAAATATCATTGGTCTTTTTCAAGATCCCATTGCAGTATTAATAGATCCTACTTTTTTGAAGACTTTACCTAGTGCAGAATTGCGTAGTGGGTATGCGGAAGTCATCAAGCATGCCTTGATTTATGATGCAGAGCTATGGGCACAGTTGCAGTCTATTGATCAAGTAGCTACTGTTGGTAAATGGGATGCCCTTATTTATCGTTCTGTACAAATCAAGCAGGAAATTGTAGAGCAAGATCGCAAAGAAAAAAGCTTGCGTAAGATTTTAAATTTTGGACACACGATTGGACATGCGATAGAGTCCTACTTTTTGACTACCGATACTCCTTTGCTGCACGGTGAAGCTATCGCATGGGGCATGTATGCGGAGTGTATTTTATCGCAGCAGTTACTAGGCCTCTCTGATCAAGATGTACAATCTGCTCATCGCTATTTGGAGAAAATTTATGCTGACAAGAAGCCTGTGAAATGGGATACTGATGCATTACTAAAATATATGCGTCAGGATAAGAAGAATGTCAATCAGAAGATCTCTTTTTCCTTATTGGACCGATTAGGCCATGGTGTGCCTGATCAGTTTGTAGAAGAGGAGATGTTGGTAAGTTTGTTTGAGGGTTTTTAATATAGTATCTGACTATCCGCATATTGGGTAGTAAATTAGATTCTGCTCCAACACTCCGTGAGCTACACATCAAAATTTATCTCCACATTCGCAGTAGTACAATGCGCTTGACAAGTCAATATATACCCATCCTTTACTTCATCATCATCTAATGCATAGCACACTTCCATCTCTACTTCACCGCTAGTCTTCTTAGCCATACAGGTAGAACATGCTCCAGAAGTACAAGAGTATGGTGGCTCCATCTTTAGATCTATCATAGCAGCCAATATAGTCTTACCTTTTGGTACTTGGACAGAATGCTCTTCTCCGCTCAAAATCACCTTTACTGTTGAGCCGGAGGCATTGACCGGTGCAGCTACTTCACCCTCTTTAGCGGTAAAAAATCTTTCCGTATGGATTCGCTTTTTATCTATACCGTTGCCTAGTAGGGCCTGCTCTACGGTGTCAATCATCTGACCTGGTCCACAAATAAAATACTCCGCATTGTTCACATATATACTTTCGCATTCATCAAGGAAAGTACTGATTGCAGCTCTATCAATACGTCCCGTTTTTCCCTGCCAGTTGATCTTTGCTTTTTTAAACATTCCTGCTAGGCCTCCTTTCTTTTCTTTATGCGGCTGGCTTAGCATTTGAGTGAATGTAAACTGACCAATATACTTAGCAGCCATTTCTTCCAATGCCTCTTTGAAGATCACCGTATCTTCATTGCGATTTCCATATAAGAGGGCAACGCTACTTTGTGGCTCTTGCTCCAATGTTGTTTTTATGATAGACATGATAGGTGTAATCCCACTACCTGCGGCAAACATGAAGTAGGTCTTACGCTGAGCAGGATCCAAAGGAGTAAAGAACCTTCCTTCTGGCTTCATCACTTCCACCGTGTCCCCTTCTTTTACATTTGAATTGATATGGTTGGACACCAGTCCACCCTCCAATCTCTTGACGGTAACAGTAATATTATCTTCGACAGGGCTACTAGACATAGAGTAGGCACGTCTTTGCTCGGTACCATTGATATCAAACTTGAGGGTCAAATATTGCCCTTGCTTATATTTGAATGTATTCTCTAAGGACTGAGGTATTTCAAAGCTTATAGATACCGTATCCTCTGTTTCTTGCTTTACTTTACTGACGGTAAGTGTGTGAAATGAATTGCTCATAAAAGTCTAAAATATTAATGTTTATAAAACTCAATTTCTTATGCTGGATTCCCATGTTTGGATCCAGTAAAACGAACATTCAAATTGTATTTATGTTCTCTTTTTCCTCCCTTTTCTAAGGCGTCGAGGGCCATACCAGAGCCATAGTCCAGTGATAATCATGACAATAACTCCCCATCCCAATAGATTCATAGAGATCAGCTTAAACAAATCGCTAATAATAGACCCGTCATGTATGGATTCTATCCAATCTGCATGTCTAGGCGCTACGGAAAGCACCTCCCCAGAGGAACCATCTATCTGCACCTCCAGATTTTCATTTTTAAATAAAACCTTGACTATCCCCTTACTAGGTCTCACATCCATTCTACTGATGGCATTTGCCTTGGTGGGGGTGTATTTTTGGGCTGCATCAAAGGCTATACTTTCTAGTTCTTGTAGAGATAACCACAGAGCTAGATCTTCAGTATCTCCCTTTTGACTGGGAGGCTGGAGTAGATCAACATCTTTTTTGAGTGACAATAGTATACCCGTACCTGCACTTATTAGCAGAAAGAAAGCCAAAGATACCCCTATCCATCGGTGGAGGACTCTGAACTTACGTAGTAATCTTACTATCTTCTTTCTTATCAAAATGTCTATACGATGTTCTTTGCTGGTAAAACCTTACTCTTGCAATCCCCAAATCCAATACGCACTCCATCCTTTTCGCTGTAAGCTTTCATGATCACGGTATCGCCGTCTTGAATAAATTTACGAGTTTCACCATTATCCAATTCTACAGGTTGGGTGCCTTTCCAACTGAGCTCAAGCATGGAACCATACATACTCTTCTCAGGCCCACTGATGGTGCCTGATCCATACATATCCCCTACTCTGACATTACATCCATTGACCGTGTGATGCGCCAGCTGTTGGGACATCGTCCAGTACATGTACTTATAGTTTGATTTACACACCGTTGTTGCTGCAGCGCCATTTGGTTCTATAGCTACCTCAAGGTTGATGTCATAATTTTTGAGATTGCTCTGACGCAAATAAGGCAATACCTCTGGAGTTTGCTCATAGCCATCTACCTTAAAAGGCTGCAAAGCATCCAAGGTAACAACCCATGCCGATATGGTACTTTGAAAGTTCTTCGCTAGGAATGGCCCTAATGGAATGTACTCCCATTTTTGAATATCTCTTGCAGACCAGTCATTGAGTATGACCATTCCGAAGATGAAATCTTCTGCCTGATCTACGGGCACTTGATCTCCTAGTTGCGTCTCTTGACCTACCACAAAGCCCATCTCCAATTCAAAATCTAACAATTTACTCGGCCCAAATACGGGAGGACCATCATCTGGCTTTTGCTGACCATTTGGTCTTATAGTAGGCGTCCCAGATACTACTATAGAAGAAGAACGTCCGTGATATCCAACAGGCAAGTGTTTCCAGTTTGGCAACAAAGCATTTGCTGGGTCACGGAACATAGTCCCTACATTGGTCGCATGATCGATACTGCTGTAAAAATCAGTATAATCTCCAATATTAATAGGCATCAGCAGTTCCACATCAGCAGCAGGAATCAAGAAAAAGTCTTTCAACTCGCTTGCATCCCAATCTTCTAAATCGTTATCCAAAACGGCAGAAAGTCGGTCCCTGACCTTGGAAGTCTTTTCCTTTCCTAGGCTTATGAAATCATTGAGCGTGCTCCTTTCAAACACACGAACATCAAAGCCCATGTCTTCAAAAAAGCCATGCTCCGCTAGGACACTCAAATTGATGATATAATCACCTATTCTGGACACTACGAAAGGATTTTTACTAGGCAGCTTCCCAATCCCAAAGGGTAAGTTCTGTATAGGAAACTCACTATTTGCGGGTACCTGTACCCACGAGCTTAAGCTCGGATCATTTGCACGAATCATAGAGAATTTAGTTTGAAGCAAAAATAGGGTTTATTCAGAAGGATGCGGCATTATTGAACTACAATTCTGCTCATTTGGATTTGAGACTCATACTTTGCACTTATAAGATACATTCCCTTAGGCCAACTAGAAACAGAGATACTGGTCTGTGTCCCAGACATACTTGCACGATGGATCAACTTTCCATCCAGGCTATGAATAGCAATTTCAATCGGCGCTTTGCCTATTGGCCAATCAGAAACAATATAGATATGATCCTGGGTTGGATTAGGATAGAAGTCAATGAGCTGTACTTCCTGTTGAGAAACTCCATTGGTCATTTCTGTAGTAAACGCATAAATAGGGCTCGTTTCTACTCCACATCTATTCATAGCATGTATACGCCAATAATAAGTAAGGTCGGACTCAAGAGGATTGTCAAATGTAAAAGCATTAATAGAAACAGTGTCTACTATCCAAAAATCCGAAAAGTCTGGATTATTAGCCATCTCTATAATGTACTCGCTGGCATAGGTAGAGACAGACCAGTTGAGTATTCCATTGACTGGTACATTATTCTCCTCGTCCAGAGGCAAAAGCAAATCCAATTCAGTGGGTTTCAATATCACTTCTAAAGACAGTTTGTACTTTGACACATTTCCATTATCATCGTCAACTGTTATTTCTATAGGGTAGTTACCGGGCGAGGCCATTCCTGTAGAATTAATCTGCAAGATTAGCTCTTCTCCTATTTTATTGACCTGCGCCAATGTCGGAATATTGCTTTCAAATCGTAAGGTTGAATTTGGATCATAATTGCTACCCAAAAGCAAAGGGATATTATACGATTCATTGGAGCAAATATCCAAAGCGTTCACCTCCGCACTCAGGCTATAATCAATGGCTGGATCCACACATATTTCTATTGTCCACTCTTCAAGTAGACCCCCGTCATAAGTATTCTTATCCTCTATTTTGAGTATCCACTCTCCTAGAGCAGGCTCTCCATTAAATTTGGAAAGCTTATCGAGTGGGCGATATAAACTTAGATCTGTAAGCGGGCAAGGAAACTTGCTTAATCCATCGTCAGAAAAACCAAAATTAAAGTCTTTGGAAGATGAACATTGTTCATCCATCAGAATAAGTTCGGTCCCATTGGGACTTATAATAGACATGCGAAGATCACTCACAAATGAATGCTTCCCTTTTATATTCTTTATAACCAGAGAGGTAATCTGACCTGGAGTAGTATTTAGAATAGTAGAATAGATGGTATTGGGCTCTTGGCTTCCTATAGGTATCTCATCGAACACCTTCGTTCCCCAACAAGAAATATCAATAGTGGAAAATCGATTAATTTCAGACCACTCTGATTCACCACAGGCATTTACTGCTTTTACTCTCCAAAAATAGGTTTGCCCTACTTCCAATAAAGCCCCCAAATCAAAAGAAGCTATATCCGAATATTGCTCCTCTAGATTCATAGTAAAACCCTGATCACTTGCCAATTGAATTTTATAGGTACACAATATATTCGACCCCGTCCATTGCAACTCTGCCTTATCCACATCCACACTTTTATTGTTTTCAGGAAACAGCAGTGCGGGTACCTCTCCCAACTGTGTAGACAACACAAAACGCAACTGCGTTTTAACAGAGCGTGTTTGGTCTGTTGCAACTATATCTAAAGTATAGTCACCAATGCTTAATGCATTCAGATTTGCAAATGTCAATTTTGACACTTGCCCTGGCATAACAAAAGCTTGATCAAAAAATGCAAATGCTCCGTTAGGCAATGCTTCAAAAGTAAGTTGTACTGGCCCCTGAAACGAATCATCTACCTCTACAAATACCTCAAAAAACCCATCCGTTCCGCAAACTGTAAAATCATTCTGGGAAAGCTTGACATCAAAAACACAATTCTTTCCTTGCAAATTTAGCAGCCCCAAATTATCTGGATCCAACCAATCTTTCAACCTATTGGTTGGCATACCTCCTCCAGTCCAAGAAGAAAATAGTCTTCCGAATGCATCATATTCCTGGTTTCCACAACTCGCCAAGCCTCCATGTAATTGCCCTACTACCAATCCTTGTCTATTGAACAGTGGCGCACCTGACGACCCATCTTCTGTAGATCCTAAGTCCCACTTATTTACGATCAGGTGATCGCCATTAGCTATAGGGCTTGCCTGCTGACCCCATCGGCCCGTATATATAGATTCGTACTTGAAACTAATTCTCTTTTCTTCCAGATTGGGGTGATGTATGACTACGCCTCTGTCAGGCGGATTACTACTTATATCCCATCCACAGAAGTATGCATTGGCTTCTTTAGGCACCTCATCGTCAAGTTCTACTAGAGTAAAATCACTTTCCGCCCAAGCAGCCTTTAATACCGCACCACTATTGAAACTGTTTAGCAGGCC
>CALJVI010000146.1 GCA_937974575.1 uncultured Saprospiraceae bacterium
CAGCAGAGCCTTCTCCGCTTCCCTTGATAAATCAAACTTCGTATATTTGGCTTTGTAAACCTATTTCAGTAATAATTTTTAGTGACAACTATTTTCAGTATTTATTCATTAAATCTGTCAACTGTTTTCAGGAACTGACCCCTTGCGCACGCTGGCTTGCCCGACTGCCATGCGCAGGCGGGGCCGCTATGTTTCGTGACTCGGCATTCGCCTCGGTCCTGGGCTCTGCGCAAATCAGCGCACGGACTGTCGCTACCGCGCCACCACTGCACAGCGCTAGTCCATTCTCTTAGATAAGGGTTTAGATTAATGAGAAGATTTTTTGACTACTACGATGTCTTGAAATTCTGGGACACTTAGCTTCATGGATTTGTCTCGCCAATGTCCGGGGTCAAAGTGTTTTTTAGTCAGTTGGGCATGTTGGATCAACTCTTCTAAGTATACGTCCTCTAGCGCAATATTGGCAGCTGTGACCTTGTCATCCATGAGTCTGTAGCCTTCTCCTTCGAATGGGAAATTAAAGAAATCTCGTTGGATGATCTTTGCCTCCAGTGTTTTATCGTAGGTGAAGCAAGTAAAAAGGCATTCCCCGCCCGGTTTGAGCACACGGTGTATTTCTTTCAGATAATGCCCGATCTCTTCTGCACCCATATGTGTGAATACCGAAAATAAGAATGCAGTATCAAACTGATTGTCATCGTATGGAAATACAAAGTCTAGTGCCGAAGTCTTATTATCGTTGTACAAATCATTGTGCAAGGGGACATATTGAAACTGAAAATTGGGAAAATCTTTACTGATTTTTTGCTGACACCATTGGACCCCTTTTTGAACAACATCAAAGCCTTCATATTTCCCACTCTGATCAAGGTAAGAAGTCAAGCGCACAGCAGTTCTCCCAATACCTGACCCGATGTCCAAAAGCTTATGATTTGGCTGAATATGAGTATGCTCAAAAAGGTGACTGCATTGTAGATTTCCTTGTTTTATAAAGTCGCCAGAGCCAGTGTAGATATCGCCTCTAGGAGGTTGATATTTATGACGACTGCCAGTCAAGGATTCCCATTGATCGATGGGGTAGTAGTACAACTTTCGAGCAGCCAATCTAAGGGATGGAGATAACTTGTAATATAGCTGACGTAAATTCATATTTCTAAAGACTGCAATTTAATCTAAAATTATCAAAGGAGTAGATTCGATCTTTGCCTCAGATTGAATTACCATAATAGTATAGACCAAAAGCGAGGTCTGTTGTGTTTATATTAAATTTGTTTTATAACCGAAAGATATGGAATATATGAACATCAATTTTTCATTTCTATATGGACTATTTAGCAGGAAAGGTCGATTGGGTCATAGTTTTGCTTGAGGTCTTAGTCTTCATCAGCATTAGGTTTTGTACCAATTCTGAACGGCTTCGATGGTATCTTTATCTGTGGGATACTTATAGGTTGTTTTTTGAATTAGTAGATCGACCTCTGCAGCACTCGGAATTTCATTTTTGAGGCTATGCAAGGTGGACTCATTTTCTATATTTATGGGATAGACCCTGTCTATTGGTAAGATGCGAAGGTTCCTGCGATGAGAAAGCAGCTGATAGGTCTTCGCATAGACTTGAGGGTCATACTTCTCTCCTTGAAAAGTAGTGATATCAAGGGTTTTGGCAATATTTAAGGTGTCTAACCAAAGCTGACGCATTACCGAAGGCTTGGCTCCAGACCATGTTTTTGCTGTTTCGCTTACTTGAAGCGCACGATCATCTTCTATCTTATCTCTTACTTTTAAGCTAGGTACGGGCAAAACGAATTGGACTTTTTTACTGCTAAGATATTGTTCCAATTCTTGATCACTTTGTAGGTGAATCAACTCACTAAAACGATTACCTACTAGAGGTGCTTCGACTAGGAGTACCTTTTGGAGGATCTCAAAATTCTTCTGACTCCACTGTTTTAGATAATCGAGTAGCCAATACCCAGCACTGAGTCTTACTACAGGATGAACTTGGCCGGATTTGGTAGGAAATAGATTGCGATTTTTTTCGGTCTCAAACTCTTTTCTAGCTACATCCCACTGGATAATTTGCGGCTCCCTTCCTTGAGCTTTAGTCAGCTGATAAAATTGATTGATAAGTAGACTCTTTCCTGTTCCAGGTAATCCGATGAAGACAACAATCTTTACTTTTTGAGCAAGGTCTGTCAAATGTATACTTAGAGGATCTTCTTTTGGTATTAAGAACACGTAGAATGATTTTGAGGATTTTATTTTTGCCTTATGGATTAGTCATGGGTATAATCGGAATCCATACTTCTTCCTTTGTATCTGGGTTAGTTGGTCCTAGGTAATCTTTACCCAACAATTCAAAGTGTTTTCTAGCAGTGTCTATTTGGTAGCCAGATTCAGGAATCCATTTTCCATACATATAGGAGAGTGTGAAACCTATGCTGGCTGCAATTCCATGATGCGTGCAAACTGCATATTGGCCTCCAAGAATATGGGTCGTAGAAAATCCTTCAGGAATATCTGTATCTGGAAAAATCTCCTTAGCTGCCCAAGTGGTAAAACTTGCGTTTGGATCAAAGGTGCTAAATGACCATTGACTAGGAAAATCCTGTACTGATAAGAATACACCCTCATGAGTACCCTGAACCTCCTTTTGTAGTGGCATGAAAGCTTTCCAAACTTTGGTAGCTTGGCTATTGGCTGCGGAGGTTTCTATATGCATTCCAATAAGCTTTTTGGCCTGGATCTTTTCTATTCTTGCGTCAGTCATGAATTCATTTTTGACAAAGGAATCGTATTCTACTCAAAAAACCAAAGGGTAAGGGGTAGTAAGTACTCCATCTTTTCAGATGGAGGTGCGCAGAGCCTATTTTCAGGCTCAAGTACGGAAGCGAAGCGGACTACTGGATGGCCCGGCCCTGACCGTAGCTTTTCGCGGAGGGCAGGGATACCTCCAAATAAAAAACTAAAACCTTACATTTGGCGTACTATAAATCAAAATATTTAAGATGCGAGAAAAGATGGATTTTACTCTGATAGGTGCTGGTATCATGAGCGCAACGCTCGGCGTACTGATAAAACAATTGCTGCCCGATGCGAAAATCACCATTTATGAGCGACTAGATAAAGTAGGGGCGGAGAGCTCCGATGCATGGAATAATGCAGGGACAGGTCACTCTGCTTTTTGTGAATTGAACTATACGCCACCCCTAGAAGATGGTACGGTCAACATAGACAAAGCACTTAAAATAAGTGATGCTTTTGAGGTGTCTAAACAGCTCTGGGCCTATCTCAAAAAAAATGAGATGGTCAAAACGGGCGCTCCCTTTATCAATGATATAGACCACATGAGTTTTGTCTGGGGAAAAGAGAATATGGACTTTTTACAGACTCGATACAAAGCGCTTACGCAGTATGCCATGTTTGAAGACATGCAATGGTCGACTGCGCATGAAGAAATTGCAGAATGGATACCGCTCATGATGAAAGGGCGAGATAAGGACGAGGAGATTGCAGTCACGCGTATGGCGATAGGAACGGATGTCAATTTTGGGGCCATCACCAGAGGAATGATTAGGTACTTAGCTTCTTGTGATAATGTAGAAGTAAAATTGGCTTCTGAAGTGCAAGATCTGACTCAACAAAAAGACGGTTCTTGGTTGATAGAAGTCAAGAATTTGGAAACCAAGATAGAAGAGGAAGTAGAAAGCGATTTCGTTTTTATAGGTGCAGGAGGTGGATCTCTCATCTTGTTGGAGAAATGTGATATTCCTGAAGCAAGAGGGTATGGAGGATTTCCGGTAAGTGGTCAGTTTTTGAGATGTACCAATCCAGAAATCGTCACCAAGCACGAAGCAAAGGTGTATGGAAAAGCAGCGACAGGGTCTCCACCAATGTCAGTACCCCATTTGGATACCAGAATGCTAGATGGTGAACGATCCTTACTTTTTGGCCCTTACGCTGGCTTTAGTACCAAGTTTTTGAAAAATGGTTCTTACTTTGATTTGCCGCTATCTTTGGAAGTGCACAATGTATGGCCCATGTTATCGGCAGGGGTGAACAATATAGGCTTGACAAAATATCTAATAGATCAGGTATTTCAGTCAGCCGAGGAGAAGTTTGAATATTTGCAAAATTACTACCCTGAAGCTAAGTTTGAGGATTGGGAATTGATCACAGCGGGTCAGCGTGTGCAGATCATAAAGAAAGATGAAGACGAGGGTGGCGTGCTTAAGTTTGGGACGGAGATCGTTACCTCCAAGGATAAAAGTTTAGCTGCATTATTGGGTGCTTCCCCAGGAGCCTCTACCTCTGTGTCTATCATGCTGGATGTATTACAAGAATGTTTTTCTGAAGAGATGAAATCTAAAGCTTGGAAAGAAAAAATACAAGAAATGCTCCCATCATTTGGACAATCCTTGATTTTTGATCCGCCATTGTGCCGCAAGACTAGAGAATATACAACAGAAATACTCAAGCTAGAAGACACATCCACAATGAGTTAAATCGCTTGGAATGAGTGTATATGTTAAATCTAAGTAATGTAAGAGCAGCTTTTTAATCCAAAAGCTGCTCTTACACTTTGAAAGACAATGGTTTTATGGAATAAAATCAAGAAATGTCTTGAATTTGTTAACTTTATACCTGATTTCACCCTTAACACTCAACAACATGCGAGCACTTCTAAAGATCTTATTTGTCAGTCTTTTTGTTCTAAGTCTTTCATATGCTCTGAAGGCTGGTACGAGTCCTTGTTCAGCTACGGTTTACCAAATTACGGCTTTTAATACGGTGGTAACCTATAATCTGGATAATGGATCCTTTACTGGTATTGCAGATCCTGCATGTGGGGATTACCAAGGTCAAGACTTTTGGGTGGAGTTTGTAGCTCCAGCTTCTGGTCTTGTTAATGTGGAGTTACTCGATGGAAGCATTACAGATGCTGCTATGGAGGTATACTGGAATGCATGTAGTGGCTTAGCTACTTCAGTAGGCTGCTATTCTAATCGAGCATGTGGAGCGATTGAAATGCCAGGAGCTAGTCTGGAGGTTATCCCTGGTGAAACTTACCATGTCCGTATTTTTCAAGAAGGTGGCGGTACAGGTTCGCTTAGTTGTCGTATGGTTGATCTAGGAGGGACTGATTTTACAGTGGGTGGAAGTGCCTTTGCTTTTACAGGTCCCGGGAATCAAAATTGTTTTCAGTTAACACCTGAAACTAATAACCAAGTAGGCTGCGCATGGTTTGAGACGCCTATTGATTTTACATCTGCCTTTGAAATAAACTATCAACTAAACTTTGGAGATGACGATGCTGGTGCAGATGGTATTGCATTTGTATTTCATACCAATCCTAATCCCACTTGTACCAACGCGGGTGGCCAATTGGGATTTGTAGGTATTGGAAATTCTTTTATCGTTGAATTTGATACTTACTTCAATGCAATTTATGGGGACATACCTGATGATCATGTTGCCATTAATATCAATGGTGTTATTGAAGTACCTGTAGCTGCACCTGTCAGCATAGGTACTAACGGGGATGTAGAGGATGGTTTGCCTCATGATGTGCGCTTAGCTTGGGATCCCAATACGGATATATTCCAAGTATACTTTGATGGGCAATTGATGATTTCGACTAGTGTAGCAACGCTAACGGGTATTTTTGCGGCAGGTGTTCCAGTGTATTGGGGAGTGACGGCTTCTACTGGTGGCGCAGTTAATTCTCAAACATTCTGTTTTGACGGTTTTTCTGTTGAAAATTCCAACTCTGTTGAAAATAATATAGAAGCTAAAATCTGTGAAGGAGATCCTTACATATTTGGTGATAATAATCAAGTTTTATTTGATGAAGGAGAATATGTAGAGGTATTTCCAGCTTCTAATGGTTGTGATAGTACGGTTACTTTAACGCTTACGCATATAGAGTTAGCTATAGAAGGAATCGAAGAGGTGGAGCTGCCTTGTGGTGATGATGCCTCAGTAGTGCAGTTGGCAGCCTTAGTAACTGCTAATGTAGATGAAAGTGACTTGAGCTTTGAATGGAGTACTGAAGATGGAAGTTTTGATTCTGGGATAGAGACACTGACTCCCATAGTGAGTGCTGTTGGTACATATACGCTCACTGTTGAAACCATAGAAGAAGGATGTGAAGCGGATTTTACCGCGGTAGTAACGATCGCTCCTCCGCCAGTAGTTTTCACCAATGGTGGATACCTTGGTTGCGAAGGAGATACTACTCAGCTGTTTTGTAATGGAGATCCAGATGTTGAAGTTTCTTGGTCTACCCAGGATGGAACATTTGCTGGCGATAGCAATATACATAACCCTATGGTATCTGCTCCTGGTACATATACCGTGACGGTTATAGATAATATAACTGGTTGTACTAATACCGCTGAGGCGGTAATAGAGGCTTCGGCCGAGGTAGATCCAGGGCCTAGTTTTATTTTTTGTAACGGAGAGTTGTCAGAAGTTATTCTTGAAGGCTCGGTATCTGGAGATGATATCTTGAGTTACCAATGGGAACCCGCTGCAGGATTGGATAATCCAACTTCTCTAAACCCTCGTGTATTAGACCTTACTTTTGCGCAGTCCTTTACCTTGACTGCTTGTAGAAAAGCTGGCCCAAATTTGATCATGAATGGCGATTTTGGATTGGGTGACTCCGCCTTTACTTCAGACTATACGTCTGGATCTGGTACTCCAGGCCAATATATGATTACAAACGATCCTAGCAATTTTTTTGGTGGTTTCGATGATTGTGATGACCATTCTCTTATTGATGACCAGATGATGGTTGTCGATGGTCATCAGACAGCAGACCAAAATATATGGTGCCAGGAAGTAGAAGTGGATACCGAAAAGACCTATGTCTTTTCTGCTTGGTTTGTATCGCTATGTCAAAACTGTGGTAGTAATAATCCAGTTATAGCTTATACGATTGACGGTGTTGGGGTCAATGCAGAACCTAATGAACCCATCATAATAGAGAGCGAGGATTGCTCATGGGAACAGTTCAATAGTGAAGTTTGGACTCCAACAAATCCTGTAGTAGAAATTTGTATTTCTGATTTGACAACAGCTAGCAATGGGAATGACTTTGCTATTGATGATATAGAATTATTTGAAGTATGTTGTGGACTTGGCGGGGGTGCATGTGATGTTATCCCTGAAGAAGAGGTGGAAGTAAACATTGATGATGCAGAAATCAAATGTCAAGCAGATCAAATCTTAGACTTAAATGCGATTGCTATGAGTAGTGATCCTGACAATGTGATCTGGTCTTGGGGATCGACAGATGGAATGGTGGTCACAAATGAGGACTCGGCTACTCCTACGATACAAGGTCCAGGGACCTACTCTGTAACGGTGACCAATGCTCTGAGCGGTTGCTCTAGTATCAACAGTATTGTTGTTCCTGAAGGGACTCCTGATTATCCTACTTTCTCACTCGATGCGCCACCAATTACATGCGTTAGTAGTGGAAATACAACTATTTCTATCAGTGGTCTTGATCCTAATGAGACATATGATTTTTCTTGGGATGGAGGAGCTGCCAATGGGGATGGAAGTATTGAGGTCTCCTCGGCTGGCGAATATACAGTTACGGTTACGAATGCAGAAAACTGTGAGACAATTGAGTCTATTTTAGTAATGATGTCTCAAGATTTGCCTACAGTCAATATAGCTCCAATAGCACCCTTGACTTGTAAAGACGAAGGGCAACTCATTGACCTTATCGGATCATATGTGGTGAATAATAATGAGGCAGTTGCTTTAGAATGGTCTACTATAGATGGGATACTCGTTGGCGCAGTTGATGGAGAAAATGCACAAGCTATGGGTGAAGGTTTATATACATTGACTGTAATAAACTTGGAAAATGGATGTGAAAATTCAGCTCCTATTCAGTTGGATATAGACATAACTCCCCCAGAAGCCAATATATCACTGCCTGCTACCTTGTCTTGTGATTTAGGAAGCACAGATCTTATTATTAACAGTCCGGCGGGTTCGGATTATAGTTATGAATGGTCTGCCAATGGAGGGGGACAAAGTGGAGCACAGATACAGGCCAGTGCTGCTGGTCAATATCTAGTCACGGTTACGGATAATGCAACAGGGTGTACTGCTGAGTTAAACACATTTGTAACAGAGGAGTTGACACCACCTGCATATACCACCAATACACCAGATATTATAGATTGTTTGAATCCCCAAGTGGAGCTTTCTATTTCTGGTGCGGATCTAAGTTTTGAATGGATAACAAACCCAAATATTGTTTCTGGATTGAATGATGATAATGTAACCGTAACAGATGCGGGTCAATACGAAGTGATTGTGACCAATACCACTTCAGGGTGTACAGAATTGGTAAGTCTTAGCGCTCTAGCAGATTTTGCAGAACCGGATGTTGATGCCGGTGCGCCGCTTACATTTGGATGTACAGATACAGAGTTTGCGCTATTGGGATCTTCCAATGCAAATGGTGTCTCAGCAGAATGGCAAACAGCAGGCGGAGTCATCGTGAGTGGAGGCTCTACTTTTGAACCTTCTATTGGAGGTGCAGGAACCTACTACCTTACCGTCACTGGGGACAATGGATGTAGTAGTCGGGACTCCGTTATCATTAGTGCAGATACCGACTTGCCTATTATAGATGCTCCGGAGTCCTTAGTACTGGACTGCAATTCATTGTCGGTAATGATAGATGCAACGGGTTCGAGCAATGGGCCTGATTTTACCATTGAATGGAGAGATGCATCTGGCAATATCATCAGTGATTTTAATACGCTAAATCCTACTATTCAGTCAGCAGGAAATTATCAATTGACGATAATCAACAATACAAATAATTGTGACGCTAGTACGTTTGTAGAGGTAACAGAAAATTTCGATGCTCCTCTTGCAGATGTTACTGATGTGCCATCCTTATCATGTGTAGCTTCAATCTCCACATTTGGACTTGATTTAAATAATGCAGACTGGATATATGCATGGTCCAATGACAATGGAGCTATTGAAAATGAAGATCAGTTTCAAATAGAAACCAACACTCCTGGTCTATATATATTGCAAGTAATAGATCAAACCAATGGTTGTGAAAGTGAATTTACTTTTACCCTCAATTCATCTGCTGATACGCCTAGCATAGACATCGCTGGTGACACTCAATTGTCGTGTATAGAAAACGAAATTGAGCTCACTGTCAGCACCGATGCAGTAGACCCTACATTTGAATGGACTACTATGGATGGTAATATTGTAAATACAAATACAGAGGATAATATCCAAGTGAATTCAGCTGGCGATTATACGGTAGTCATTACTGATGGCCTTTCTGGATGTACTACTATAGGGGTATATGGCATAAGTCAAAATACTGATTCGCCTGTAGTTTCTATACCAGCCGCTGATGATATTACTTGTGTGGATAATGAAGTGATGCTGTCAGCTATGATTGATAATGGTGGCACCAATCTAGCATACGAATGGACTACGGATGATGGGATTTTAGCTAGTCCTAACGGTGCTGCTAATATAAGTGCTGGCTCAGAAGGTACTTATACCTTGACAGTTACCAATTTAGAAAATGGTTGTGAGGGTTCCACAGATATTTTTGTTGCAGAGTCAATCAGTACTTTTGTGATTGAGATCGAGGTTCCAGATCGCTTAAACTGCGATATTACTGAAACGGCCTTGTCTGTCGCACCGCTAGGTGGAGCTAATATTCAGTATGTGTGGACTACCAATGATGGAAATATTGTAAGCGGAGAGGATAATGTAAATCCACTTGTAAATCAAGCAGGGGATTATATTTTGACTGTTACAGATACCGATAACGGATGTACTGCTCAAAGTACTATAATGGTGGAGCAAGATGGAAATGTGCCAGTTATAAATGTCGAACCATCTGCTGTATTAAATTGTGAAAATGAAGAAGTGATCATCAATGCCGACGGGAGTAGCCAAGGCAATGAGTATATCCTAGAATGGAATGTGATCAGCGGAAATATTATCAGCGGTCAAAATAGTTTAACACCTATAGTCAATGAACCTGGTGTCTACGAATTGATTATTACCAATCAAGATAACAACTGCGTTCTGTCTCAAGAGGTGACCATAGTAAGTGATAATGAAAAACCTGATATCGAAATATTACCTTACGGTAGAATAGATTGTGATAACCCTTCAGTCTCGCTACAATGTGTGTATAATGGACAAGGAAATGTGGCTTACCAGTGGATTGGACCTAATGGTTTGGCAAGTGAACAATCTACGGTTGAGATGAATGAAACCGGAAATATAAGTGTAGAAGTAACCAATCTAGAAAATGGTTGCAGCAGTATCCTCGAGGTACTGGTTGAAGGCAATGAAAACGTTCCCCAAGTAAGTATCAGTCCTCCCGGGCAGATTGATTGCTTGAATAGCGAGATTACCATTCAGCTCGATTTACCAGCAGATGCTCAAAATTTGATTTTCAGTTGGAATTCCACAGACGGCCAAATTAATGGCGCAGAGGATCAATCAGAAATTATTGTTACATCAGAAGGAACCTACGAAGTAACGGTAACAGATATCATAAGTAACTGTGAAGTAGTACTCTTTACCTCAGTTGAGAATTTATCTGCAGTGCCTGCTTTAGATTTTATCATTCCAGATACCATCACTTGTACAAATCCAAAATCCGTGATCAACACACAAACGGATCAAAATGGACTTATATATGTTTGGGAAACCACCAATGGTGTGATCACCAGCGAAACAAATGGAGAAGATGTAGTAGTAGGTACAGCAGGCTCATATACACTTACAGTCAGAGACCCTTCCAACAATTGTGAAAACAAAATTACAGTAGAAGTCTTTGAGGATGTGGAGTTACCAGATGTAGACTTACAACCTGCACTTGAGTTGACATGCCTTATTATGGAACAGTCGCTATCAGCTGATGGAAGTTCTATAGGGCCAGAGTTTTTATACCAATGGACTACGCAGGCCGGGCAAATTCTGTCAGGAGAAAGTTCCTTGTTCCCTTTGATAAGTGCACCCGGATATTATGCATTACAAATTACAAATACGGAGAACAACTGTGTCCAAACTGACTCCATATTGATCACTGAAAACACAGTTCAACCATTGGCTCAGATTAGCACACCAACGGCATTGGACTGTGTCAATGAGGTGGTATCTATCAATTCTGACTTACTGACAAGTCCTACTCTAGTCATGGAGTGGACTACAGTCGGCGGTAATATTTTGTCAGACCCATCCGAGCCTTCGATCACTGTAGATGCACCAGGATTTTACGAGTTGGAGATTTTTGATACGACCAATGGCTGCGACAATACATTGTCCGCAACCGTAGAGCAGAATATACTCCAGCCAGCTTTAGCGCTTAGCTCTGGCTTTACGATTACATGCGATATTCAGGACGGTATGTTGATAGCAGAGCCGCTAGATGCAGGCACTCAATTGACTTGGCTCAATCCTCAAAATGAGATCATTTCGACAGAACCAGGCATCACCGTTAATGAGTCCGGAATTTATACCGCAATAGCTTTTTCTACTGAAAATGGTTGCGAGACTATTCAAACCGTTGAAGTATTGAGAAATGAAAATATCCCTTCAGAGTTGATTGCTGAAATCAATCCACCATTGTGTTTTGGTGATCAAGCATCGATCACCCTTATTGATGTAGATGGGGGAGAGGCACCATATCTGTATTCTACAGATGGAGGGCAGACTTATGGAGATCTTCAAGTCTTAGAAAATCTGCCAGCAGGTTCGGTGCACGAGATACTTGTCCAAGATAGCAATGGTTGCGAATTACTTGCTGAGTATATCATTCCAGAAGTGATCGATATTGATGCCACCTTGCCTCCTCTAGTGGAGCTAAATCTGGGGGATTCATACGATATTCAGGTACAAACTAATTTTAATACTAGTGATATAGAAACTATTATTTGGACACCGACTACTGGATTGAGTTGTACCGATTGTCTCAACCCTTCAGTTACTCCAAATACGAGTATTGACTACCAAGTAGAAATCATCACTTTCAACGGATGCGCCAAAACTGCAGATATCCAGTTTAGGATAGATAAAGAAGTCAAAGTGTATATTCCTAATGCTTTTTCACCTTTCAATTTCGATGGATTTAACGATAGTTTTTATGTCTATGCCAAAGAGAACCTAGTGGCAAAGATCCAGTCCTTACAGATATTTGATCGCTGGGGAAATCAGGTTTTTGTCAATGAAGATTTCGCTCCAAATGAAAGCTCAGGTGGATGGAATGGAAGATATAGAAACGAGAAAATGCAGGCAGGTGTATATGTCTATTACACTACTGTGGAGTATTTTGATGGTACTACTGAGCTGTTCAAAGGCAATGTTACACTGATGGAATAAAGAGGTACCAAATATGGATATATACACAATAAGGGAGAGATAGTATTTGTATTTGGGGCCAACCCCGCGCTACTATCTCTCGCCTCCATCCTGGGGTCGCTATGTTACAAGACTCGCCATGCGGCTCGATCCTACGGATTGGCTAGCTAGACTCCAAGCTAGCCCGATTAGCCACCTTTCCACAGCGCTTGTCCAAAAAAAACTTTTATTACTAACAGCAATATTCAATTATAGTCTATATCTCATGGACAAAGGATAGTAGTCAGACGACCGTAGGGAGTAGTCCTCGGGCAGATTGAGCGGGGGCAGGACCGAAACAACGTGGAGTGACGGATAGCCTGGTCACGCTTTTTTTTGCGTGATGGCCCCTCATGAATGCAGCGTTTTTATCAAAAAAAACCTCTTATTAAGGTAAATACACTATATCTATCTATAATGACGATAAAATAGAGTGCTTTAGGCGTAAAAATCGACTTTTTAAACAAGAAAAACCCTATCTTTCTCTGTAGATATACTTAATTATAAAGCGCTCTTAAGTTTACACGACAACCAAAACACTGAAAAATGAACAAGCTACTCTTCCCCCTAGTACTTTTTTGTTGTATTTTTTTGACAGAATCAGTTTCTGCACAGACCTATGGATGTGATGGCGAGTTTATCTCTGCGGGCATATATCCCGCCCTATGTGAAAATCCAAACGGGGGTTATGTAAACCTACTAGGAGCCGCCTCAAGCAATGTGATAGGCTTTGTATGGTCAGATCCGAGTGGAGAATTATCAAGAGATAACCTACAATTAGATAACTATTTTCTGGCTGAAACGACTACACTGACTTTGAGTGGTATAGTGATCAGTGATAACCAAATCATAGATGGAGATTTTGGAACTGGAGATGACTATGAAGATGGAATTCCATCTAATTATCAAGGGCCATTTTACACGGATTACGTGCAAGGGCCTTTTACTGAATTTCCAGGGCCAGGCACAGGTCAGGATGGAGAACCAGAACCAGATAGAGGTGATGCAGAATACGTTTCTCCTTTGGGGGAAGACGGATCATATATGATTACCGATGATTCTTACAATGGAGGATACGGTTTTACAGATTGCCTGGAGCCATTAGGCTTAGGCGGAAATATGGCTGTATTTAATCTAGGTGCAGATCGAAATAAGATCATTTGTACCAAAGTTCAATTGACTGCTGGCAATGAATATTCGTTTAGTGTTCAGGTGGCAACTGTAGGTGAAGTTACCTATCAAGATTTTGGAACTCCTGGAGGAGGGCCACCAGACCCTAATGATGTAGAAGACGATCCAGATGGTGATGCAGATGGAGACGGAGTGCCCAACTCATTAGATTGTTGCCCTTTTCTTGCCAATCCTAAACCACAAGATTGTTCACTTTGTACAGTTGGTGGAAGACCAGATGCGGATGGAGATGGTATACCTGATGACCAAGATAATTGCCCTTCAGTACCTAATGCGAATCAGGATCCTGCTGCTTGCTCAACTGCGGATAAAGATGGTGATGGCATTGCTGATTGGCAAGACAATTGCCCTGAAATCTCGAATGCAGATCAAGAAGATAGAGATGGCAATGGCGTTGGTGATGCCTGCGAAGAAGATGCTGGTGGTGGAGGTGGACTCGGGCCTGGAGGATTCGGTGAATACTGTATCCCTTATTTGGAGTTGGAGCTTCAAGGTGTAAATAATCAAAACACTGTAATTGGACCTAGACACGTTTCGGAATTAGAATTTTGTGTTTGGACAGATATGGTACGAACCTTTACCGCTGATGTGTCAGGTGAAGTAGAGCTTTGTATTATGAGTGCTTGCCCATTTGCAGGAGGTAACTTATTAGCTATTGACAATCTTCAGTTTTCTGAAACTTGTCGTTTTAGTGATCAAGTAACTATTCACGTAGATAACATTTCTGCGAACATATCAGATGTGGCTCCTTTAGATTGTAATACAGAGGGAGTCTTACTCGAAGGTGAATGGGATGCCGTCTATCAAGATATCAATAATATACAATTCTTCTGGTTTGAAGCTTCTCAGAATGTACTCATAGAAGGGGCTACTGGAGAAGAGTACTATGTAGAAGACCCTGGGACTTTCAACTTTTCAGTACTGAATGAAGAGTCTGGCTGTTATGCAGTCTTTCCAATGGAGGTAGAAGATAACTTTTCAGCGCCCGAAGCCACTATTGAGTTTCCAGATACTATTTCTTGCAAAAATGAGATTGTAATCTTAGATGCATCTGCATCCTCTGGTGGTGCTGATGATGGGAGCTATACTTATCAATGGAATGGAGTTTTTGGTGCAGAGTTTTTAGGCGGAGACCCAGATCCTAATAACCCTATACAAGAGGTTGTTGCCGGAGGAACTTATGAGTTACTTATAACGAATACTTTCAATGGCTGTACTTCAGATACATATATTTTTGTCGAAGAAAATATTTCTGCGGTGAGTCTGGCTACCCCTGAGACAGAGTTTGAATTGGGGTGCGATACCAGAGGAATAGAATTTGATGTGACTGCTGATATCGATCCAGAGATAGATCTATCAGATATAGAGTATGTATGGACGCTTGATTCAGAAGTTATTTTGACTTCCAATCAATATCAATCTCCTCAAGCAACAGAAAGCGGTACTTACCAATTGACAATTACTAATCTTAGTAATGGCTGTGCTGATGAGTTGAGTTTTAATGTGACTGGTGAAGCAAGTGGGCCAGCGGTATTCATTGCTCCAGTAACAGAGTCTATTTCTTGCAATAGTCCAAGTGTGAATATTGTAGGTTCCGTCACTGGTGATAATAATACTTCTTATACATGGACAAATGAAATTGGAGATAACCTCTCTCCTAATGGAGAATTAGAGATCAGTGTTTCCGAACCAGGCACATACACATTGACAGCTACAGATAATGTCTCTGGCTGTAAAGCAGAACAAGTGGTTGAGATAGAAGGCAACAGTGAAGAGCCTGATTTTTCAATTGCCATCCCTGCTGCTTTTGATTGTAGAACTCCTGAGATCAACCTTACGGGTTTGCCTAGTAATCAGATGGGTAATTATACCTATCTATGGACAGACGCAAATAATCAAAACCTAGGTACAAGTCTGGATCAATCAATCAATAATGCAGGTACTTATACACTGCAAATATTAGATGTAGACAATGGATGTAGCCGAGAAGTAAGTGTTAATGTTTTTGATCAAAGCCAAGATCCGCAAGTGTCGATTGCGCAAGATCAAATGCTCAATTGCAATAATGGAAATGTAAATATTAATGTTTCTTCCAATGATGATAATCTTGTGTTCCAATGGAGCACAGGAGATGGCAATATCCTTGCTGAGTCTGATAATATGATCTCAGTAGATCAAGGGGGTAATTATTCAGTTACTATTACTGATGATGACACGGGCTGTACCACTATAGAAAATTTTGCCCTAGAGTCTGATTTTTCAGTTCCGAATTTTGATGCTTCTGCACCAAATGATATTAACTGCGAAAATGAATTTTCTTCTGTATTTGTTAATGACTTTGGTTCAAATTATAATTATCAGTGGACTACTAGTAATGGGAATATCCTATCTGGAGCAAATTCAAACAATCCAACTTTTGATAATGCGGGTGATTATGTATTAGTAGTTACCAATCCAGTTTCTGGATGCTCGGAGCAAGTGCCATTTGAGGTAATCGGAAACTCCCTTGAGCCTGAAATCATGGTTTCTGGTGGCGGACAGATAGGTTGTGATGTATCAAATCTTCCTGTATCTGTTTCCTTGATTAATTCGGTACCAAACATTCGTGTAGAATGGCTTAGTAACAATGGAGGTACTTTTGATGGACAATCTAATACTAGCAATGTCCTCGTGAGTTCTGCAGGTACTTATGATGTTGTGGTTACTAATTTGGATAATGGCTGTGAGGCAACGGCTAGTATCGCTGTTACTCAAGATGATGATAGACCTAATATCGAGTTGCCACAACCTGTAAATTTAGATTGCAATAACAGTACAGTGACTCTAGATGCTAGTGGCTCTGATAATACTGGAAACTTAATTGTCACTTGGACTGCACAAAACGGTTCTTTCATAGATAATGCAGGAAGTCTTACTCCTCAAATTACAGAGCCAGATGTATATACACTTACCATATCAAA
>CALJVI010000147.1 GCA_937974575.1 uncultured Saprospiraceae bacterium
GAAGGGTAATGAGTTGCTGCAAGCAAAATAAAATAGCAAGGATTGCTATAGTGTTTGTTTTTTGTTTCAGGTTTAAGCTATGAAAGTCTAAACCTGAGTCCAAAAATACATCTAATAGCGATTTAAGTCTATACCCTAAAAACAGTATTTATTGCATTGCGGCCACCTCTTTTGGAGCCTTCCGAGTCTATAGAAGGGTTTTGGAATAAAAACGCTGCAATTTGTGACGATTATTTTCACATTTATATTCTCAGAATATGGAGTGCTTGAATCTTGCCTATTATTATTGTAGTTACTGGTATTTTTTTGGACTAGTGATGTGCAATGGTGGTCGACATAGGAGACCAGTGCCCGCCGAGGATGTCGGACAAGCTGTGCACCGAGCTGACTAGCGAGCCATGAAACGTAACGACCTGAGGATTGGGCTGATAGGTGCGCATGCCATCCGAGGGTAGGCCCCTGAACATCTATTTAAGCGTACTAAAAAGGAACTAGAATCGGATAATTTTTTGTGTAAAAACGCCTTCCTTGAAATGCGCCTTGAGTAAATAGGCGCCTGAGGGCAGAGGCGGAGGGGCAATCTCGATGGATGTCTTGTTAAGTAGATGATCTGCAGTATAGACCAGCTGTCCGTGAATATTATAGATAAATATGGATCGAAGCGTCAAGTGGCCATCAAAACTAAGATTTAACTGGGCACTGCTGGGATTTGGGAATACTTGAACGAAGTGTTCACTAATGATAGAAACGGCTACGGACGGAAATACTTTATCAATGGAAGCAACGCAATCGTTGGCGTCTGTAACGGTAACCTCATACCCGAAGCCAGGAGTAGGGTCCGAAATGACGGGTCCTGTAGTGCCATCATTCCACTGGTATGTATATGGCTGCGTACCACCTGTTACTGTGACTTCAAGTTGGTCAGCCATGTTAACGTCTAAAGAAAGCATCATAGGTAGAGGTTCTTGAACTAGCCTATTGAGTGTAATGTTGCAAAGGTTGGCATCATTGATAGTACATGAATATAGACCTGCAGCTAAGTTTTCGCGAACGAGCTCTGTGCTGCCATCTGCCCAGATAGCCACGTAGGGAGCAGTACCTGACAAGAGGTCAATAGCAATAACTCCGTCCTGAAATCCATAGCAAGTCACATCCTGAATATCGGCCAAAAAGTCTAGACCAGTAACATTATCTATAATCGTAGAATCTACCTTTGTACAGCCTTGGGCATCGGTAATGCTAAGGACATAAGAACCGTTGGTCAAACTTGTACGCATGGAGTCTTGGCTCCCATCCTCCCATAAATATTCATGAGGAGTCGTCCCTCCTGATACCTGTGGATAGATAATTCCACCTGTACTAGAACATAAAATATAATCTACTACAAGATCTATCGACATGCCTGGACTCTGCGGAATCTCAATCTGAATACTCGTATCGCATAAACCATTTGATAATACAAGATCGTAGATACCAGCTGATAAATCACTGCGCTGTGCACCTACAAATGAATCAAAAATCCAAAGTACTTCAATCTCAGGATCAAGACTTAATATAGCTTGGCCATTAGCATCACCGCTACACAATGGTGGCTCCACATCAAGAATAAAATCAGGTGAAAAAGACTCCAATAGATACTCAGTAAGAATAATACTATCACAGCCATGAACAGAAATAAGCGTATCCGCTATAAGTCCAATTATAGATTCATCACAGGTAGTCTGCATAAGTTGAGTAGTGGGAAGAGGCTCGTATTTTTTTTCAAAAATCACTAAACTATCACAACCTGCTGCACTCTCTAAAATAATAGTGTCCGGATGCAGATTCAACTGATCGCAGGTAGTGGTCTCGAAAATACTCGGTGGTAGTGCTTGATAATTAAATACCGTGATTACTAAACTGTCACAGGATACTCCAGTCAAAAAAAGTGTGTCATTGGGCAAAAACTGAAGACATGTATACTCCTCCAAAATCGTCTCTGAAGATGGGGCCTCTATAGTAGTCTGAACAACTACACTATCACAGCCTTGGCTGTTGATATAGTTGAATGTAGTCTCGCCGAAAGGGCCCATACATGAAGCCAAATCTATGTAGGTAATGGGTGAGCTTACATTCTGATAAGTCGTAATCTCCACTATGGGACAATCTGCCCCAGTGACCATAATCGTATCCATAGGCACCTCCTCACAGGTATTCAATATCGTAAAGATGGTGTCCGTCATAACAAAGTCATACGTAAGTAAAATAATACTATCGCAGCCATCAACGCTGAGTTCTTGAATGATCTCGAGGGGCTCTTGGTTCGCGTCGCAAGTGGTATCAAAAAGGTATGTGGTATCAATGATAATTGGAATAGGGATGGTAATAATAAGCTCCCCATCCAAACCTATGGTGGAGTCTCGAATTGCCTCCAGATCACAGGTTGGCTGCTCCAGATATATCGTGTCTGGAGTGAAGACGTCTAAATAAAAATTGGTAATCACTAAACTATCGCAGCCTGCTTGATTGGCCAATATAGTAGTATCCAAGCCAACCAATGCAGGCTCCGAAGTAGGGACGTCTATGATAATTTCTGAATCCCTAAGTGGCCATATTGTTGTTATGACAATGCTATCACAACCGCTATCCGTAGTATAATCTTGCGTATCAAAAACAACAGTGGAAATATCGCATGATGTGGAAGTCAGAAAGGTAGTATCGAGTGCTTGGAGTACAGTGCTGGATATCACAATGGAATCGCAGGTACTGGTTGTGTAAATCACAGTATCCATATGAATGGAAAGTGAGTCACAGGTAAATAATGCATCTAAAAAAGTAGTATCTGCTGCTGAGAAAATAAACTCTTGCACAAGCAAACTATCGCAGCCTTGAGCAGATGCAAGAAGGCTACTATCGATGCCAACAAGAGAGGCATCACAGGTAAATACGGACTCTAAGAATGTTGTTTCTATCGGAGTAAAAATATACTCTTGAAACACTAAGCTATCACAAGCTTGGCTAGACACTAAAGTAGTCGTATCTATACCCACCTGAGAAGGATCGCAAGTTGATAAAGGCCATAAAATAGTGGGCTCTATGATGACATAAACTCTTTCCTCAATCACTAAACTGTCACAGCCATTGCTAGCCGTAAAAGTTGTGGTATCTATACCTGACTGACTACTATCGCATACTGTTACCGATTTATATGTAGTATCGCTAAGTACTAAGGTTATACTGGTATTGATAATACTATCACATGAAACTCCCGCTAATGTATCCGACAATAACCCTACTTCCTCGGGATCACAAGTTGTTGCTGTAAGCATGGTAACAACTGAACCTTGGAATTCAAAAGTAGTAACCACTAAACTATCACAACCTAGATTATTTTGAAATAGCGTGGTGTCCGCTGGCACATTTGCATCGCAAACCACTTCGTCAAGAAAGGTCGTGTCAGGTGCAGCATAGATATACGCTGTAATAACAATACTGTCACAGGTACTTGTAGGAAAGGATTGAATATTGGGATCGACCAAATTTATATCACAGGTCAACTCAGAAATATAAGTGGTATCTGCTGCGGAAAAATTTGTGCTCGTAATGACAAGACTATCGCAGTTGTTTTCATTGCTTAAAAACAAGGTATCTATTCCTATATCTGACTGATCACAGCTGAAGATATCGATACGGCTAGTATCCGACTCCAAAAGAATGGTCTCCGTAATCACTAAACTATCACAGCCAAACTCATTGCTTAAAATTAAGGTATCTATTCCTGAAGAAGTGCCACTGCAATCTTCTATTTGGACATAAACAGTATCCTGCGAGATATAGGAAACAATAGTGACCTCTACCCTATCGCAACTGTCCGTCTGTATAGACTGTGTAAATTCTCCTGATTCTTCAAGAGAACAAGTCGTACTAGAAAAGTAGCTGGTATCTACGACAAATAAGATAGTCTCCACTATTTCAAATTCATCACATGACTGGTCCACTGAGATCGTAATCGTATCCAGACCAACTTCTGATGGATCGCATGTCTTAGTCGTTGAAAAAATCGTATCGGGGGTTTCAAAAAATAAGGTAGTGATAAATATAGAGTCGCATTCTGGAGTTGATAGCACAAGAGTGTCGACCTGATTATCCAACTCTATTTCGCATGTCTCTTGGGTCAAAAATATGGTATCAGAGGGCAACAAAAAAGTCTGGGTAATCACTAAGGAGTCACAATTGAAAATGCTATTCAAATAGACTGTATCAAAGCCAACTTCTACAGGGTTGCATGACTCTCCTGTGAAATAAGTTGTATCAGGCTCCGCTACCAATAAGTTTAGAATCACGATGCTGTCGCACGATTCGCCAATAGCAAATGTATCTCGGTACTCACCTGTAGTAGAAACAATATCTCCGGCAAAATCAATACTTTGACCGGCACAGATGGTGTCTTGCAATAATGTCTCTGTTGAGCCATTCTGTATAAGAACTGCAATAAAAGAACTGCTAAGATCTGCACACAAAAGTGGTGCATCGCCTGATAGCAATACTTCTAGATCCGCTAAAGTAAAATCACCATTTGGTACGGGTAAGATTTCCTGATCCGCTAGATCATAAGAAAGTCCATACACTTCATAATTGCCCGGCGGATACAAGCTCAGATCTAAAGCTTGGCCAATCTCCAGAATGACATCTGCCTGAGTAAGGAGGTAGGTGTATCCAAATAATGCAGCATTTGGAGCCGCATTAGCAAACGATGGCTCCACCTCTAATAGTAGTGCATCTGCGCCTTGGCAAGCTATAATTGGGTCGTAGGTTAAATCTCCAGCATTGGCTTGGCAGCATTCTATTCCTTCTTGATCCGTAAACTGAATAACAAATTCTGATAACTCCCCTGTATCAAATAACAGGGGATCGGTAATTTCTAAAGTCCACTCTCCATTGACGGACCCAGTATTGAAATTTTGTAAACTGCCAGAATGTGGAAGGTAAGCTCCTACATATTGGTTAATCCCTGAAAGGTCAGCATTGTTCCAAATATTTGACATACCAGGATCTGGATCGGCATCTGCAGCATCAGCCACAAAACGAATATTAAATCCTCCAAAAAAAATAGAAGATGAAGAAGTGGCTTGAGGTCCGATTAAAGTAACCGCCTGTCCCGCAGGAGAGGTTAGTTTCATTTCTAATTCGGAAGGATATGAATGGCTGAACTTGAGATATACTATACTGACTTGATTGCTGGTAAGCGAATTGTTCTCCGCACCATCTACAACAAAAGTGGCTGTACTAATATTTTGATCAAGAATGGGTAAGGGACAATCTATACAACCACAATCCTGAGTAAAGGCGAAAAAAGGCATCAATAATCCTAGCCAAAAAATGACAATGTGAACCAATGGATAATATGATACATTTTTAGCCAATAGCTGGAGGATTACGTAATGCTTAATATCGAGAAAAGAAAGATATGTTAAAACCCTTATCTTTACATCGATGTAATCAAAGATAATAAAAGAAATTAAGGAATAATTATAAAAATAGTAAGATACTATATAGTAAAACAGAGTATTAGAACTCTTATTTTTGCTGTAGAATTTCTTTGAACACCATATCATTTAAAGTATGCTTTCATTGTCCAAATACATAATTGCTGTCTCGTTTCTCTGCTTGGTATTGGGATTTGCTTATCATATAGAGGAATTGCCTAAATCATCCGAATCGGAGGATCAGAGTCTTAACTTGGCTCTTGATAAGAATCGTAGCTCAAATACATCTTACTACTATTACGATAGTATATTTTACTACAATCCTCGATACATAACACGCGGATTTGACTATCCAGTTGGCAAACCTAATGCTGACAACTACTACTTGGCTTCAAAATTTGGGAACAATAACCACTTGGGAGAAGACTGGAATGGTAGAGGTGGCGGCAATTCAGATTTAGGTGATCCAGTATATGCTATTGGAAATGGTGTTGTCACAGTTGCTAAGGATATTTGCTGCGGATGGGGCAATGTAGTGCGAGTAGTTCATAAATTAGAAGGCCATCCCGAGTTTAAATATTTAGAATCTGTCTATGCCCATTTGGACCGAATAGATGTATTTGAAGGGCAACTTTTAGAGAAAGGCCAAACCCTAGGATCAATAGGAACTGCCCATGGAACCTATGTGGCTCACTTGCACTTAGAGTTGAGAGATTTTCTGGATATGAAAATGGGTCCTGGCTACTCAAAAGATTGGGAAGGATATTTGGATCCTTCCGAATTTATTCGAAATAATCGTCAGTTTTAATACATCATAGATTATCACCATCTGTATAAGTTCAAAGTCACAAGTCGGTTTAATTATTGCATATATGATACTGGAAGAATAAGGTCTTAAACCTTGTTCTAATATTCATATTTAATAATGCAAAGAATTGTATTACTTTTCTTGGTTTGCATAGTCTTGACTATCAAAGGCTACGCTCAAACTGACTTCGTATCGCGAAGTGGGAATAGCAAATCTTTGTACCAATTAGAGTGGCGGCTAGCCAACGGAAATAGCCGATATCTGAGAGACATTTCTAGTTTTTTGGATCATAAAGATACTAAAGAGCAAGCTTTAGAAATATTAAAAAGGAAGACGATATTTCCGACATCACAAATAGACCTCACAGGTGAAGTTTCAAAAGAGGCGTTTTACGACTTTTTCTATACTTACCAAAAACAGATCAAGTATTCCCATATTCTCCAGATATATTACACGATTCCGATGGAGCAAATCAAGCGGGATATTGAGATAATGAATTTCACATCAATTAGTCCATTGGATGCTTTTTCGAAATTATGCTTGGAATTACAACATGTAGAAGATGAGAAAAAGCTAAATCAAAAGCTGATCTCTTTGAAATACATTCAACTCCACAAAGGTATTCCTCTGAACAAGCTATTTACCTGCCTAGATCTAGAAAATCCTATTGTACAAAAAGGTCTTTTGAATAATAAATCCATTGAATATTTTGCAGCTGATGAGGACTTAAATGAAATCTTGAAAATCGTTATCGATCAAGCAGGAGAAAATCCAAAGTTTGTGAACGAAGTATACAATAGGATTTTTGGTTTGGAAAACTCGGAGTTGACAGTGTCAGAAATCAAAACGGGACTTGAACAATTCAAGAAGAGAAAGATGACCTATAGGGATACCTTGACACACTCTATAGAACGTAAGTATAGTGTGTCTGATAAATACTTTTATGATGACGTAGATTTTTATGGTGCTACTTTATGTACAAAACTAAAGCCTAGTGATGACAATAGATCTTTGATTGCAAATCTAGTGGCCACTAAAGATCCTAAGCTGCTTTTTTATCTTGCCTCCTACGTATTCACTACTAAAAGCAAAAAGATCAATAAAGATGTAGTGAAGCTTCTTGAGAATTTAACTATGATCAAAATAGCCAACGAGAATGAGTACGATCTGGCCAAGGACATTCTGATCTATTGGGCTCAAAATTATCAGAACTATACATGGGATGACTCTGTATGGAGATTCGTAAGTGAAGAAGAAAAGAAAAAGCAAACCAAAAACTTAGAACGTCTTATCAGAAGGCTAAATTCTGTAAATGATACTGTTGCTTTTCAAGCGTATGTGTCAATAACTGAAGGAAACCCGTATGATGTCGGTAAACTTGTCAACAAGTACAAGAAGGTAATGAAAAAAACCAACCCAACCATACCTCCACTAAGGTATAACTACCTAGAGACAACTACCAAACTGGTTGCTTACAATAAGGAGTTTGACATCCCTTATAATGTAAGTAAGCCCATACAGAAACTGCTCCTTCAGCTCGATGGTAATACTTCAGAAAAGAAAAGACTAGCGATAGAAAATAAGATACTCAATATAGCTCAAATAAAAGATATTCCCGCTCTGGAGTATTGGGGTATTCTCAATGTAGTAAATAGAGCAAACTCGTTTTCTATAGGAAGAATAATGGAGTTGCTGTTTGTCAAATATTGGGATCAAATGAAAACCAATAGACAGTGGCTCACACACTTTATTTATAAGTCTGCTATATTTAATGAATTGGACGGTACGGGACTAGCAAAGTCATACAATAATATGATTGACCTAGAAGATGCAGAACTTCTAGAGTCCCTCAACTACATCAAAGCGCATAGTACAAGAACAGAAGTGATAGACTATATCCAACAAGAGCTGTTGGACAAAAAAGATACTTCACGAACAGATGAGAAAAAAGCAAGAGCTGCGAAAGCTGACTTAGTGCATACCCTCAAAGCTGCAAGTACGGTAAAATATAGTCAGATAAATCAATTGTTAGAATTTGAAGAAAGCTTAACCACAGAGAAGAACCAGACTTTATCTTTTATCAAAAAGCTGCACCCTGCAAAAGACATTAGAAAGCTTGCGATAAAAGGTGAGTTATCCGCGGAAGATTTATCTTTCTTGAAAGAGAATGAATTTTCACATCGAGAGATAGGAAGTATCATGCGTTTATTCAATAGCGACAATCCTAAAGAGAATATGAAATTTGCGCTTGAATCAATTGCCGATTTTAGTATAGACAATAAAGCCTATGTTGCTAATAGCCTATTTAGATACCAATGGTTTATAGACTATATCAACAATTCGAAATATATCACGCAAGAGTTAACTCAAGTTATATCTATACTTTCTAATTATCTTAAAGAATCTGAATTTATTGGTGAAATAGAGGATCGCACAACTCAAATCAACATCATACAAACCAGTTTGATTGGTAAAAGTATTGAACAGCAACTGGTAACAAGCATAGAAATCGATGTGGATCTTGCACTAAAATCAGACCTACAAAAAACGATACTGGCAAAAGTAAGATTTGAAGATCTGGGAATTGTACTCGATCATGTAGATGGCCTCATAAACAACAAGGGTAATCTAGATCTCAGTTTTTTAAATCAAGATTTTGGGCTTCCCATCTTTGACATTTCTACAAACTCGGAATTGCAAACCTTTTTATTGAGACATAAGACCCTTTCCAAAAAAGAGTTTTACATAACTTATCTCGAAGAATTCGGTCTAGAATTTAAGGATCAGAAGGGGGAATTGGATTTTAATAAAATTGCAAAAATTCTAAAGTATGATATCGCACAACCTTTCATAGGTAAAGGAGGTGGCAATAGAGATTACTGCGTATATGGCTTAACTATTGTGCTGGAGATGGAATTTGAGGATAATCTTGGCTTTGATGAAAAACTTAATAATTATCAGACTTTTGTGAGTTTCTCCAGTCTAAATAGGGCAAGGGCCTGGTATTCTTATCTTACCCGTAAAGGATACGCCCAAGAGACTTTGAATAGTCCATCGTTTACGCACTAGTGGTGAACGATTAACACAACTCTAACATATATGCCATAACATTTTCTTTGTGGCGATGGTTAATATTATATATATTTATGATAACAAATCAGTAAAAGGAATGAAGAAGATATTTATTTTCAGCTTTTTGGTCATGTTTTTAATGACTGCATTTAGTGTAGATGTTGACGC
>CALJVI010000148.1 GCA_937974575.1 uncultured Saprospiraceae bacterium
AGAGAGATCGCGATCCTTTGTGATGGCTTAAAGCTCGGTGACTTTGCGGGTAACATTTCCATTGGTGGTAATACATTCGTTAACAACAGTGGCAATGAACAGCTGGGTGGTATCGAACCGGAGAACATCGCTGCAAGTATCTTGATTGGCGAAGCAAATATGACTGTAGCACCAACTGCTAAAAACATCAATGATTTGAGTGCTACCGATATTCACTCTTTTATTGAAATAGAAGGATTGCAATTTCCTGATGGCAGCACAGGTCAGACACTTGCAAACTCCGACAATTCTAAAAATCTTGATCTAGAAGATTGTGATGGCAATATCATCGTGATCCGTACAAGCAATTTTGCAGACTTTTCGGATGCATTAAGCCCCGATGGAAATGGAAAAATTCAAGCCATATACAGTGTGTTCAACGACACAAAGCAACTCTTCATTAGAAATACTAGTGATCTCAATATGACAGGAGAAAGATGTGATGGATCTGGCAACGGCGGTGGCAATCCTGGAGCTGAGTTATTCAAACTTGACTTTGAAGGCTTGACCTCCGATCAAGTGATTGATGTCCAAGGCTGGACCAATTTTGCAGAAGAAGGTTCTTTATCCAACAGTTGGTTTGTTAATGACTTTGATGGAAATACTTATGGTGAAGTTACTGCTTTTCAATCTTCTGACAATAACAATATCAGCTGGCTGGTCACTCCACAAATCGAAGTTAGCACGACAGCTTCTTTTTCATTCTTGATGGGACAGCATCACTGGGCACAAGACAATGGTATGCAAGTCATGATCTCAGACAACTTCTCTGGTGATCCTAGCCAAGCTACTTGGACTGCTGTCAACTGTACACTCCCTACCGAGGATAACGACTGGTATGAATTGGTCGAAAGTGGAAATATTTCCATTAGCGATTATTTTGGTAGCGGATCTGTACACATAGGATTCAGATACGAGGGCAATGCGAACAATGCCACTACATCCTTCATTATAGACGATATCATAGCTACAGAGTAATAAAACCTTAGTAAAGGCTGAAAAAGGCTTGCAAATCTAGCGATATGCAAGCCTTTTTACCTTATTGTAAATTCATACTATTGTATTAGCTTTGTGCAAAATAAAAATATATGTCAGCGGAAAGCTTTCAGTTTAAGAAATTTGCCATAGCACAGGATCAATGCGGCATGAAAATAGGGACCGACGGTGTACTATTGGGCGCATGGGCACCTTTGAAAGAGGATGCAAAACGCATCTTAGACATCGGAACCGGAACCGGAGTCATTGCCATCATGCAAGCTCAGCGTTGTCCCAAGGCAACAGTGATTGGTGTTGAAATAGATGAAAAAGCCGCACAACAAGCGGAGCAGAATATGCAAGCTTCTCCATACCAAGTGCAACTACATACCCATTTGGGATCTATCCAAGATTTCGCAAAAGAAGCTAGCGAAAAGTATGATCTCATAATAAGCAATCCACCTTTTTTTACGGGTGGTACTTTCAGCAACAATCAGGTCAGAAATGATGTAAGGCATACCGTCAAATTGCCCAATGGGGAACTTTTGAGATGTGCACATCAGTTATTGGCAAAGGATGGAATTTTTAGTGTGATCCTTCCCTATATAGAAGGTTTACGATTTCAGGAGATGGCTGGACAATATGGACTTCAACTTTCACACCTTACGGAGGTAAAACCAAAAATTGACAAATCAGTTTCTCGCTTATTGATGGCTTTCACCAAATCAGCCGTAGACCAAGTGGTAGAAAATGAGCTCATCATTCAGCATGATGCTCGCAATGACTATACCGATGACTACATTAATCTAACAAAAGATTTTTACTTGAATATGTAAAATCTAAAAAGGGAAAGTAAATAATTACTTTCCCTTTTTTGTTTCTAATTAGAATGGATAGAACTCCCAATTCTTTGTGCTTCTTGATTCTTGAGGATTATCCTGTTTGCGACATCCAATATCGTAGTGTCATTGATGGTCATGATGCCTCCATCTGGGCCAGGCTGTAAATGCCATTCTGCAACTTTCCCGGAATCAAATTTCTTTGCCCCAAAAAAATTGCGAACTGTTTGCTCTTCCAAATTCAGTTCGCTTGCGATTTTTGATACACTGCCAGTAGGTAGCTTGTGCTTGATGTTTCTCAATTCTTTAAAACTTATATTCATATAATACAGCATTTAAAGGTGAATAAAATGGTTTCGTTTACAAAGACATTTTCAATACACTACAGCGCTTTTTGATATTCTAGTATGTAAGCGGTATAGCCATATATAAAATGGCCTTAATGTAAGATACAAATAAATAAATGCTATATGCAACTATTTCAAGAACAAAAATAGCTTATTTTTATAAAGTCAGGAATTTAATATGGCAAATATGCCGTATTGCAAACAGCTTTAACTATTGCTTTCTATCGCTTTTCGCCCTCAATGGTAGGATTAGATTGCCCAGCCCTATTCGTTTCTTGCAGCTCCAAAAACTCTTTAGCTAAAGAGAAAAAGTTCCTAGTACCTTTGCTATTTACATCATAGAGAGCGACTGGAACATGCATATTTGGTGCTTCCCCGAGTTTGGAGTTACGACTAATGATGGTTTTGAATACGTAGTTAGTAGCATGCTCTGTGATCTCTTTAACTACTACATTGGCTAGTCGGAGACGCTTATCATACATCGATAAAAGTATGCCTTCTATTTCCAAATTTTCGTTCAATTGTTTTTTGACTAGAGACACCGTATTCTGCAATTTATTAAGACCTTCCAAAGCAAAAATCTCACATTGTATAGGAATCAACACGGAGTCCGCCGCTGTCAATGCATTAATCGTTATCAAGCCCAAAGAAGGTAGGCAGTCGATCAAAATATAGTCATACTTATCCTTGACCAACTCCAGTGCATCCCTCAAGATGTACTCTCTTTTAAACTTACTGATCAACTCTAGCTCAGCGCCTACTAGATCTATGTGAGAAGGTACAACATCTACATTAGGAGTAGTAGATTCTATAATCAACTTCTCTATCGGCACTTCATTGACAAAGCAATCGTAGATACTTCTCTCATAAGTACCTTCCATGATGCCAATACCCGATGAGGCATTTGCTTGCGGATCAGAATCTACGAGCAAGACTTTCTTTTCGAGTATACCTAGACATGCAGCTAGATTGATAGCTGTAGTCGTCTTTCCTACTCCGCCTTTTTGATTGGCAATTGCGATGATCTTACCCATTTACTATAGTTCTATTTCTTGACCTAAGTCCATTAATATCAATTCTTTTTGCCTTTTGGCAAATGTATCTTTAGCCGCTTCATGATCGATGGCAATAGCCTCAAAAGTATCAAAATGGCAGCCAATAATCTTATCACACTCTATAAACTCTGCTGCAATGACCGCATCCTTATAGCCCATCGTGAAGTTATTTCCAATAGGCAAGATAGCAAAGTCCAATTTTGGACAAGTCATAGGTATGAGTTTCATATCCATGGTCAAAGCCGTATCTCCAGCATGATAAAAACAACCTTCATCATTGGAAATCACAAAGCCACCTGGGTTTCCTGCATATGTCCCATCAGGCAACACAGAAGAATGCACAGCATTTACATACTTTACAGTCCCAAAATCAAAAGTCCACTCTCCGCCATGATTCATAGGATGGCCATGCAGACCACGTTGCCCATAATAAGAAACAATCTCGAAATTTGAAATAATCTTTGCATCATTTTGTTTCGCTATCATTTCAGCATCCAGTACATGATCTTGATGACCATGCGTAAGCAGTACATAGTCGCATTTGATGTCCTGAACCTTCAGTAAATTAGCCATTTTCTCATTTGCAGAGATAAATGGGTCAAAAACCAAAGTTTTGCCTTTTGTCTCTATGATGAATCCTGCTTGACCTGTGTATTTGACTTTCATAATGCATTTATTTGTAAGCGTTGCGAAAATACAAAAGCCTTTCTAATATAAGGCATCGAAATCAAAAACCTCTTTGCCCAAAAACAGTTTATATAGGTATAGAAACCTATTTTTACACATTTTATAAAATAATCATATATGCTCACTATCATTTGTGGAACCAATCGTAAAGACAGTATGACTTCCAAAGTAGCTAATACGGCTTTACAATTAGCGCAATCCGCTGATATTGAGTGTACTTTGATTGATTTATCTACCCTGGATTCTGATTATATCCACAGCAGCCAGTATTCTCCAGATGCTTTACCCGATTGGCTCAAAGAAATACAAGCAAAATCCTTTATTGCCGCAGATCACTTCTTGTGGATTAGTCCTGAGTACAATGGCAGTTATCCGGGCTACCTCAAGTTATTTATAGATGCAATGTCTGTGCACAAGCTGAAGGAAAGTTTTGCGGGCAAGCATAGTGCTTTGATCGGTGTCGCAAGTGGCCGAGCTGGCAACTTACGTGGTATGGACCATTTGACTTCAGTACTAAATCACATCGGCAGCACAGTTGTTCCAGGTAGTTTACCTATTTCTGGTATCGGTTCTATCATCAATGCCGAAGGCGAGGTGAATGAAGATACAAAAGGTATGATCTCAGGTTTGATTGATAAGCTTATGAAGGCGTAGTATTTTTATTTTTAGGGCCCATACCGCGAAGATGCGGTACCGGGTCGTCCATGAGTCCGCTTCGCTTCCGTCCTACGCATTTGCTGAAAAAAGCAAATGACTCCCGACTCCATCCTTAACAGGATGGATCATTCCCACCCCTTGTGCAAAATTCTAGCGTCAAGGTATAATCCAGGATTGACACTTATTCATCCATCAATGCAAATGCCTTTTCCACTTCTGTTACTGGAAATTTACACACTTTATTTTGACAGACATAGATCATAGTCTCCCCTTCTTGAAGCTTACCTTTTAGGAGCTCCAACTTACCCTCATCTTTGCCGCCGAGATACAATGCATTCGGGACATACTTATTTTGTAGTGCTTTTGTTTTCTCTTGGTAATCGTCTCCAACTACAGCTACTTCGTAGGGTCTTAGTCTAAACTCACTATACAGTTGGCACCAATTAGAATAAAAGTTTGGAGCCTCAGTACTAGTAATTTCCTCTACCATATTACGCATCATTTGGTCCGCCACTTTTATGTATTCTTCATTGTAAGTAAATATGCCCAACTTATATACTGCCCGAGCAAAGCTACTATTAGAACTAGGAATAGCACCATCTGTCAATTCCATCTTTTTAGCAATCAATTCAGCATCAAGGTCTGAGGTATAATTCATCATTCCAGATTCCGCATCCTTAAAATGTAAAGTCACATAATCAGTCATACCTTTTGCTTTGTCTAGCCACTGCTCGTCAAAAGTTATCTGGTAAAGGTTAGTAAAAGCATCAATCAAGAGTGCGTAATCGTCTAAGAATGCGTTGATCACAGATTTTCCACTCTTATAATTTCTATTCAATCTAAAATCCTTCTGAAGCATTTTCTTACTCAAGAAGTTTGCGTTTTTCAAAGCACGACTTAGATAAGCTTCGTTTCCTAAAGCACGGTATGCGTCGATATAGCCGTTAAGCATCAAGGCATTCCATGAAGTCAAGACCTTATCATCCAAGCCAGGTCTTACCCTCTTATCTCTAGCAGCCATCACTTTTTTTCTTGATATTGCAAGTGAGCTTTCGACTTCCTCAGCACTTACTTTCAACTTAGCAGCAACATCAGCAACAGATTGTTTTATGATTAAGATATTTTTCTCTTCTTCCCAGTTACCTCTCTTCTTTATCTCATAGTACTCATCAAATATTTTTCGATCTTGTTCATCAGAAATTATCGCATGTAGTTCTTCTTGTGTCCATACATAAAACTTCCCTTCGACCCCTTCACTATCTGCATCAAGCGAACTATAAAAACCACCTTCTAGAGAGCTCATTTCTCTTTCGATAAAATCTAAAGTTTGCTCTACCGTCTTTTTATACAAAGGGCTCTTGGTGACTTGATAAGCTTTGCTGTACAAGCTAATCATTGGTCCATTATCATACAACATCTTTTCAAAGTGAGGCACCTTCCATACCCCATCTACAGAGTACCTAGCAAAGCCACCTCCCAGTTGATCGTAGATTCCACCCATAGCCATTTTGTCGAGAGTTACAGTAACAGCCTCTAATGCTTTATCATTCTTTGTCAGCACAGCTTCTCTTAAAAGAAACTCATAATTATTGGGCATTGGAAATTTAGGTTCGCCTTTACGCCCCCCCTCTTTAAAGTCAATATTATTCAAAAAATTACCTGTAATCTTATCTAGAGATTCAGTAGAATAATTATACTTGTCAGTATTGATTACAATTTTTTCACGACTCTGAATTCCTTCTGTAAGTTGAGTTGCATACTCTTCCAATTTCTCTCGATCATTGTCTTTAAGATCAATAAAATGCGATAATACTTTTTCCCACTCATCTTTTGGAAAATAAGTGCCTGCCCAAACTGGGCGACCGTCCGGCATGGCAAATGCATTAAGCGGCCATCCACAGCCACGTCCTGAAGCCAATTGGCAAGCCGTTATGTATACATCATCTACATCTGGACGTTCTTCTCTATCTACTTTTATGCTGACAAAGTGCTCATTCATGATACGCGCGATAGTAGTATCTTCAAAAGACTCATGCTCCATTACATGACACCAATGGCAAGCCGCATATCCTATGCTGACTAGTAGGAGTTTATTCTCTGCCTTTGCTTTAGCTAACGCTTCATCTGTCCAAGGATACCAATCTACAGGATTTTTAGCATGCTGCAATAAGTATGGACTACTCTCATTAGCGAGATGGTTGTACCCTTCCCCTATTTTAGAAGATTGCGTCATAGAAGGACTGCATGCAGTGAAACTCCACACTAAAAATGCAAAAATTATAAATCGGAAGATATTGGTCATTTGATTCATACTAGAAAGTGATAAATAGATAATTAAGCCTGACCCAAATTTACTAATATTTAATCCATAGAATCAAACTAATTCATACCCCTGATCAACATCTACAAAGGTCTTTTTAGGAGTACACATCATATAAATACTTATTTCTCATGAACGATTTATAGTATATGGCGGTTTAGTATACTGCATTAAATGAAGTAAATAGAATTATATTTTGTAATTTAACGTAAACTAAACACAATCCATGGAACTCAATTGGCGAAGACTAAACGGTCAAAGACTCGAACTCCCCATTAAGGAAGCTGTAGAAAAGACCATAAAAGAACAACATGATCAGGGTTATAAGCTTAAAGTCTGTATTGGTACCGACTCCCAAGTAAGAAATGAAACTACTGAATACGCCACGGTCATAGTCTTTCTCAGAGAAAAGAAAGGTGGTTTTATGTTTATCAACAACTCTTCACATACTCAAAAAATGAGTATTCGAGAAAGAATGATCTCAGAGGTAGCCAAATCAATCGAAATTGCTTATGCTCTTTGTGATCTATTTGACACCTATGATGTAGCACTAGAGGTACATGCCGATATCAATACCGACCCTCATTTCAAGTCTAATACCGCCCTGAAAGAAGCCATGGGTTACATAATGGGTATGGGTTTCGAATTTAAAGCAAAACCAGATGCCTTTGCCTCCTCATCTTGCGCAGATAAAGTCGTTTAAATTACATAATTAGGCTCAAAATCGATTTTGCCATTTATTTCATCAATCTGACGAACTAATACAACTTATTATTTGTAATAATTCCACCACCTACACACCACCCATTTCAAGACATTAGGATAAACCAACAGATACGCTTTGTACTATATCGTGCATGAGCTATCCCTAAATTGATTGTCCTATGGAACGGTATTACACAAACATCATCGACTTAGATCTTGGCTGGCACTATAAAAATACGACCAAAGCTCAGACCCATTTACGACTGGTCAATTTTCTGATTGACTATTTATGCATTTATTGCCTAGCCACTGCAGTTGGGATTATCTTAGGATATATCAGCTCCGTAGAGTACCTATTTTTCAATGCCAATCAATTCAACCCATTTCTAGATTACGTTATTTTTACCTCTACTTTATTAGGATATTATTCCACGGAATATTTCTTTAATGGAAAGTCTTTAGGAAAGTTTCTTACTCGGACCAGAGTAATTCACAATACAGAGTTGGAAATAAGCTTTAAGGTATATCTTCTAAGATCATTGTGGAGATTAATACCCTTAGAGATATTCTCCTTTCTACCTTTTTCCAAGGAGTGCTGGCATGATCATTTTTCTGACACACAAGTGGTATACGATTAGTCCTCGATCTGCAACACAACTTATCTATTTTCTCTTTTGTAATGTCCATACATAGTAGTATCATTATACCATTATTGAATAAATAAGATGGGTCATGAAAATTGCTTTAATAGGATATGGAAGAATGGGTAAAGAGATCGAAAAGATAGCTTTAGCCAATCATGATGAAATTGTCTTACGCATTAGTTCTAAGAACTTGAGCGAAATTCAAAACCTTAGTCGCTTCGCCCCTGATGTTTGCATAGAATTTTCAAAACCAGAAAGCGTATTTGAAAACATAAAAATATGCCTGGAGCATAAAATTCCAGTTGTTTCGGGGACTACTGCTTGGCTGGACAAACTGGATGAAGCCAAAGCATTGGCAGTGCAAAACAATACTGCATTGTTTTACGCACCAAACTACAGTTTAGGGGTAAACCTCTTCTTTGCTATCAACGCTTATGCTGCAAAAATACTTGCCCACTATCATCAATACGAAACTTCAGTAGAAGAAATCCATCACACAGAAAAGTTAGACGCACCTAGCGGTACAGCGATACGTCTGGCAGAAAAGCTTATCGCAGAACTTCCCCATAAGGAAGATTGGGAATTGGATCATGCCCACAAAAACACAGACTTGGTGATCTCTGCCAAGCGAGAGGCTGGTGTACCAGGTACCCATACGACTAGGTTTAATTCTAAAGAAGATCAGATCACCCTCACTCATATCGCCAACAGTAGAGAAGGCTTTGCAAAGGGTGCTTATCAAGCTGCAAAGTGGATCATAGATAAGCAGGGATATTTTGAAATGAAAGATATGTTAGGCATCTAAAGGCTCTAAACAAAAAAGGCCATCTTCAATGAAGACAACCTTTTTCTAACTTTATATTTAATCTTATTATGCTGCTCCGGCTTTGAATCTCTTCAAGCAAGCGTGTATCTTTTCCATTAATTCTTCTGGACTAAACGGTTTTCCAACATGCTCATTCATTCCAAATAGCTTTGCTTTTTCGAGCTCCGACAAGAATGCCGATGCTGTCAATGCGATGATAGGCACGTCACTCTTTGATATATCATCCATGCCTCTAATTTCAGCAGTGGCTTTATATCCATCCATGATGGGCATTTGGATATCCATCAAGATGAGATCGAAGTGATGCATTTTCACTTCTTCAAGTGCTTCTGCACCATTGTCGGCAGTTACTGTTTTTATACCTTTATCATTGAGCATTTTAGCTACAACGAGTTGGTTAATCTTATTATCCTCGACGATCAGTATACTCATCCCTTCTAGAGAGCTTACTACTTCGTCTACTTGATCTACGATCAGTTCATTGACCTTTGGCGGAGCCACTTTGAATGGCAATAGCACACTATACAAAGTACCATCACCTACAGTACTCTTTATTTCTATCTTTCCATTTTGGAGTTCTACCAAACGCTTGGCCATATTCAGTCCAATACTATTTCTTTGATATCCTTCAAAAATATCCTTCTCTGGATTGACATCTTGAAACATCTTTTCTAATAGATCCTTATCTAGACCTCTACCTGTATCTTTTACTTTGATTCGGATCTTTGCACTAGTCGTATTGTAGTCCTCTAAGTTGACTTGCATATCAATCATACCACGATCTGTATCTTCCATTGCTTGGCTCAAGATATTATTAAAGATCTGATTGATGCGTGCTGAATCACCATCCATAACCGTAGGTATGCGCTCATCATAATTGAATGTAAATTTCAATCCCTTATCACGAATTGGATTCTCAAATTGCTTTTTAAGATTCTCAAACAAAGGCTTAGGTGTAAATTCTCTATTATCAAGGGTCAGCTTTCCTGCCTCAATCTTAGAGAAATCCAGTACATCATTGACAAATACAGTCATACTATTGGCAGAAAACTGTAGGTTTCTGATTTGCTCTTTTTGTTCTTCCCTTGGATTATTTTCCATGAGTAAATGAGAGATGCCCACTATAGTATTTAGAGGAGTTCTCATCTCATGACTCATAGTTGCCAAGAAGCGGTCACGAGCAAAAGAAGATTGTTCGATTGATTCTCTTTCAGCCATTTCTCCTACCAACTTGTGGTTTAAAGAATTGAGTGAATCATTCTTAACTTCTAGCAAATCGTTTTGCTTATCGATCTTAGCCTTCTGTGCTTCGATCTTTCCGTTCTTTTTAACTAATTCAGCATTATCCTTCTTCTTTCTCTTGTTACTTGAGAAAAGGTTGAATACCAATAACATTCCTAAACCGATTAATCCAAGAAGGAATTTCTTTACCTTACTAGAAGCAGAATTAGATATTTCTAATTTTTCAATGCGCTGTTCTTTTTCAGCAGCTGCAAATTGAGAATTGTATCTAGTACTCAATTCGTACATCGCTTCAGACTTATCCTTATTGAAAGCTACATCCTTACTCTTATCATAATACACATGAAATTGAAAAGCATCCTTATAGTTACCCATCTTTTCGAAGGCAACAGCCAGTCCTTTAAATATCTTGTATGAACCGTAAGTACTTACTTCTGTCTTTACTGTATTAGCTGATTTTTCTAAATACTCTTCGGCTGACTTCTTATTATTTCTTGCGATGTAGTTGTTCGCTATACGCAGGTAAGAATCAGATATACCCAATTTGGAACCTACACTTTTCCAAAGGTCAAGTGCATCCTTATTGGTGTGTGTCGCTTGCTTAAGATTTCCTTGAGCAGCATGTACTTTGGCGATATCCCAAAGATTACGTGCTAATTTTTCTTTATTGTCGTCTCTGTTATAAATATCTCTTGAAGTACTATAGTACACCAAAGCACTTTCATAATCATCTAAGATAAAGTCAATATTCCCAAGATCAGTTGCTAAGTCAGCAGCACCATTCAAGTCTTGCATTTTAACCATAAGATCAAATGCACGCTTGTAGTGTTGCTTTGATTTTCCGTATAATTCTTTTTCGAAAAATAATTTGCCCAAGAGGATGTGTGTCTCTGATGCGCCTCGCATATCCTGTCCACCTTCTCTGATGGCTAAAGCTGCATTTAAGTTTGTTTCCGCTTCATCATAATCTTTTTGCAATAAGAAGACATGACCGATCTCATTCTTACAAATAGAATTTTGTTTTTTGTCATCTGCCTTTACTGCAGCTTCTAGAGCAGCATAAAAATGAGTCAAAGCATTCTTGTAATCAAAATTGGATTTGTATAATATACCTTTGTTGATATTCAAAGCAGCATGACCGATTTTGTCATCATTGCTGATTTCAGTATTGATTTTTTCAACAATACTTTCTGCCTTAGGTAGATTATTTTCTTGGATTAAGATATTAGCCATGGCATTCAAAGCAGCTACTTTTTCTTTTCCGCTGGTGGTCTGACTAATGATCTCGTACTCTTCATATGAGCTAGCTCCTTCTTTGGCTGCGAGGCTCACTACTACACAAATCACTAATACAGCGATGGCAGAAAGTACATAACTAAACTTTTTCATAGATCGATTTTATAAAAACATTACATACTGAAGACGGAAAACAACAATGGTTGCGCTTCGTGCTTCAGAGACTTTTTCAAAGTCAATTTTACAAATATGATGCCGATAGACCATATAGCCATGGTCCCATTGCCCTATTCGCTCTAATGACGTTATTACAGTCAACTATTGTGTGTCAAAGCCGGAATAAGTGAATAAGTACTATAGACAAGTAAAGACCCGTACGAGGGATAGGAATAGGCAGCAGCTCTGCTGCTGAGACCAAACGAAATGAAATGGAGTGAAGGGCCGACCAACGGGAGCTATGTATAGCCCGTCCCGTAAGGGCGGACCCAAAAAAAAAAGCAGCAAGGCTACTCAGTAACCTCGCTGCATTCAAACCACACACTATTATATGAGAACACCCATTATAATCTCTTTTGTCGGTCAGACTATTTTGTGTCGTCTTGTATAAATAAAACGCCTAACTTTAGAAATTAGTTGAATATCAAAATGTTAATATCTGTTCAATTTTATAACACTCTGCTAATCATCCTTTTAAATACATATATGTGCGACGTTAAAATTTTTAACAGTCGCCAATAATTGCCTAGATTAGACGATAAATCGTATTTTTACCTTATGATCACCGAACGCTCCGTACAGAATATAATCGAAAATTCACGCATTGAGGATGTTGTGAACGATTATGTAAATCTCAAAAAACGAGGTGCTAATCTGACAGGGCTATGTCCATTTCACAATGAGAAGACTCCGTCCTTTTATGTATCCCCGGCAAAAGGTATCTACAAATGCTTTGGTTGTGGCAAGGGTGGAAACTCGGTGCAGTTTATCATGGAGCATGAAAGTTTCAACTTTCCAGAAGCGCTCCGACACTTGGCGGCGAAGTTTAATATCGAGATCGAAGAAACAGAAACAAGTGATGAGCATAAAAAGCTGAAGCAACATCATGACAGTTTGTATCTGGTCAATCAATTTGCAGAAGAGTACTTTCAAAAAACTTTGCTCGAAACTGATGAAGGCAAATCTGTAGGACTGAGTTATTTTAAGTCGAGAAGCTATCTGGAAGATACTATAAAAAAGTTTGGACTTGGGTACACTTCCTCCGAACCCGCTGGTCTTACTAATAGTGCGAAGGAGGCAGGGTACAATCTAGATCTGCTCAAACAGGTACGACTGACCAATCAGTATGACAAAGATTTTTTTAGAGAGCGGGTTATGTTTACCATACATAACCTATCTGGAAAACCAATTGCTTTTGCAGGTCGTACCTTGAGGACAGATAAAAAAACAGCCAAGTATGTCAACTCACCAGAGACAGAGTTGTACATAAAAAGCAAAATTCTATATGGAATCTACCACGCTAAAAAAGCAATTCGGAATCTAGATGAATGTATCCTTGTAGAGGGGTATACAGATGTCATTTCGCTTTCGCAAGCTGGTGTAGAAAATGTAGTCGCTTCTTCTGGTACTGCACTTACTGAAGATCAAATACGTCTAGTAAAAAGATTTACCAGCAATATCAAACTACTTTATGATGGTGATGCCGCTGGTATCAAAGCCGCTAGTCGCGGCTTGAATCTTGCATTGAGTCAAGATCTAAATGTAACAGTTGTTCCACTTCCTGAAGGCGAAGATCCTGACTCCTTAGTACAGAAACTAGGCAGTACAGAATTTATGGCTTTCCTTGACGAGAAGGGAGAAGATTTTATACTCTTCAAAACAAAGAAGCTCATAGAAGACAGTAAAAATGATCCTATTCGTAAATCGAATAGTATCACTGATATTGTAAATACTATTGCCAAAATACCGGATCCCATCAAGCGATCTGTATATATCAAGGAATGCTCTCGCCTACTCGAAATAGATGAGACGGTACTCATGGAGACCGCTAATAAAGCGCTAAAAAAACACATTTCCGAAAAGTGGGTTGAGCAAAAAAGAGATATAGCACGAAAGGAAAGAGAATCCAAGCAGTCTTCTTCTGATCCAGATGAGCCACCACCGATGATGGACAATGGAGAATATCCCGAGCCCCTACCCGCTCCCGCTGTAAGTGAAAAAATCCAAAGCGGTTACTATAAAGAAAGAGATATCCTCAAGCTGCTACTCAACTATGGCGACAAAAAAATACCTGAATCAGAAGACGAAGATCTTACCTTGGGACAAGTCTTGATCACCAATCTAGAAGATGTCATAGACCACTTTAAGAATCCTACCTATCGTAAGATGATTGATATGGCTAGAGAGAAAATCAATTCGGGCGATGCGGCGAATGCCAACTTCTTTATTAATCATTCGGACAAAGAAATTCGATCTATGGCCGTTACCCTCTGCTCGGAAGAATTTGAGTACTCGCACAACTGGTGGGAGATGCATGCAATCACCTTGCGTACACAGCCCGAACCTGATGAAAATTTCTTTGAAGAAGGCATGCAAGCACTCAAGTACTTCAAACTAGGCAAGATCAAAGACATGATGGCCGAGAACAAAGAGAAGATGAAGAAGGAAGATGCCGATGTTATCTTACTCATAAAAACGCATCAAAGATTGCTAGAAATGAGAAATGAACTAGCCAAAGACTTGAGGATTGTGTTGACGCATTAAATAAATGAGCCAGTATAATTCTTTCTTGTCGAAAAGTAAGAATCAGAATTTTCAGAATTAGAGAATTTCCGGAATTTGGATCTTGCTACAAAGAAAATCTTTACTCTAATTTGAGAATAAACCAATCCGCGCTTATCCGCTCAATCCGTGTCATCAGCGTTCAAACCGAAAGAGAATAGCAAAAAGTAGGAATCAGAATTTTCAGAATTATAGAATTTTCAGGATTTGGATCTTGGTCAGATGGAGGTCTTTACTCTAATTAGAACATCCCTAAAAATATAAAGATGTAAGCCTTCAATGCTCTTATATGCCTGTCTTACATGTCTTATATGTTTAACAGATCGCGAATGGAGAATAAACCAATCCGCGCTTATTTTTCCTATACTCACTAATTCTGCAACTTGACAAAGGCAACTCTCTCCATAAAAAAAGCGAGTACAAAACCTTTCGGCAGTGCACTCGCTTAAATATTTTTGAAGAAGCTTTTTATTAAGCGTTCTTTCCTATGCAATTAAGATCTTCAAAAGCAATTTTCAACCTATCTACAAAAGACTGCTCAGCTACACGGAGCCATTTTCTTGGATCGTAGAATTTCTTGTTTGGCTTATCGTCACCATCAGGACTTCCGATTTGAGTCTGAAGGTAAGCTTTGTTTTTAGCTTCATACACTTTCACACCATCCCAGAATGCCCATTGCATATCCGTATCGATATTCATCTTTACAGCACCGTACTCGATAGCTTCTCTAATATCCTCTCTGCTAGATCCAGACCCTCCGTGAAATACAAAATTGATTGGATTATCAGATTCCGTCTTGAATTTCTCTTTTACAAATTCCTGAGAATTTTTGAGGATGATTGGCTTTAAAGTAACGTTACCAGGGCGATATACACCATGTACATTTCCAAAAGCAGCAGCAATGGTAAATCTATCACTGATGGCATTCAGCGCTTCATACGCTTGCGATACCTCTTCAGGCTGCGTATATAGCTTTGAGCTATCTACATCTGTATTATCGACACCATCTTCCTCACCACCTGTGACACCAAGTTCTATTTCTATAGTCATGCCTATTTTAGACATACGCTCGTGATACTTAGCACAGATTTCTATATTCTCTTCAATTGGCTCTTCCGAAAGATCCAACATGTGAGAAGAGTATAAAGGATAACCACGTTGCGCATAAAATTTCTCACCTGCAGTAACTAGACCATCTATCCATGGCAATAATTTCTTAGCACAGTGATCTGTGTGTAGCACTACAGTTACACCATAAGCCTTAGCCATAGTGTGTACATGCATAGCACCAGATATACCGCCTAATATGGCAGCTTTTTGATCTTCATTGCTGATTCCTTTACCTGCGAAGAAGCAAGCCCCACCATTAGAAAACTGTATGACTACAGGAGAATTAACTGCTGCTGCCGTTTCTAATACTGCATTCACAGAGTTGGTACCCACCACATTCACCGCAGGAATGGCAAAGTTGTTATCATTAGCATATTTGAACAATTCTGTCACCTCATCTCCATGAAGTACACCTGATCTAAATCTTGTCTTACCAGCAGCTGTCATAATTTCTCGTTTTGTATAATTCTAAAAATGTCTTATTTATTTTGATTGACTATATTATCTCGTGCTCTGTCAGATATCTTTCTGCATCCAGTGCAGCCATACAACCTGTACCAGCAGCAGTTACCGCTTGACGATAGATCCGATCTTGGGCATCTCCACTAGCAAATACGCCTGGTACATTCGTCTTAGCCGAGCCTGGCTGAGTCACTAGGTAACCTACATCATCCTTATCTAGGTAGTCTTCAAAGATACCAGTATTTGGTTTGTGTCCGATAGCTACAAAAAATCCTTTTACAGCCAACTCACTTACCTCTTGAGTCTTATTATTGATGACACGTACACCTTCTACCTCATCGCCACCCGTTATTTCTTGAGTTTCTGTATTCCAGTGTATTTTGATGTTCTCCGTTTTCTTTACTCTGTCTATCATGATCTTGGAAGCACGCATCTCATCTCTTCGTACGAGCATGTGTACAGTAGGACAAAGCTTTGATAAGTAAAGTGCCTCTTCAGCTGCTGTATCTCCAGCACCCACGATAGCTACATCCATTCCTTTGAAAAAGAAACCATCACAAACAGCACATGCGCTTACGCCTTTATTCATGAAAGTCTGCTCTGACTCTATGCCTAACCACTTAGCACTCGCTCCAGTACTGATAATAATGGTATCAGCATGTATTTCTGTGCCCTCCTCAGCCCATGCCTTGTGCACCGGTCCTGTGAAGTCCACCTTAGTGATCATAGCCATACGGATATCGGTACCAAATCGAGCAGCTTGCTTTCTGAAGTCTTCCATCATCTGTGGGCCCATCACACCATCTGCGTATCCTGGGTAGTTCTCTACATCAGTAGTGATCATGAGCTGTCCCCCCATTTCAGCACCTGTGTACAATACCGGTTCCATCTCAGCCCTTGCAGCATATATAGCAGCAGTGTAACCCGCTGGACCTGAACCTATAATTAAACATTTTATTCTTTCAGCCATGTTAATTTTTTTAATATTCGCAAAAATAGAAATCTTAGTTAAAGTAACATACTATTCAAGGCCCTTGTTTCAAAAAGAGTCATCTAGTAGCGAGAAGTTTTGATAGTACAAATATTTGGAGTGGACTGTACTAGTGTACAAGCAATCTGAGATTTGGAAATTTTTCGGAGAGCAACCACTCCTTATGCGATACGTCAAACAGGCTAAAGCCCTCATTCTGAAGGATCAATTGATCAAACAACTTCCAATATCCAGCATGATCCAATATGTTTTCCTGTCCCACTCTAAGTGCCTTTTTGGCCGTATAGTTGCGGACACCATTATCAAATGCCATGTCCAAGGCATAAGGCTCGTTATGATGACTACTTAGCCGTATGTCTCCAGCTTGCATTGCTTTTTGATGCAAATACACCTTGTTCTGCTTTCCTTCAGTCAAGGTATCAACGTGTTTACTAAATACATCGCCAACCGTGGTATCATGTTCACTATCTACGATGATAAGATTGGCTTTTACTGTATGGTACTCATTTAAGACACCTGCTTTAAATGGACCAGTCCCTGCGCTACAAATCATAAGATTTTTGATAGGCGGCAAGCCAAACTCTATATTATTTTGCGCCAGATTCATCCCAATCACCCCACCATAGCTGTGACCGACCACATCCAAGTCAGACCATAAGCGACTATTGACTCCCCTACTTTCCAATACCCTAAGCGCATCTTGAATACCCACCAAAGCATTTTTGACAAACTTCTTAGGACTAGGGCTATACAGTGTCTTTTGATACCTGGGGTAGATCACGATATGCCCATCTGCTACCAGATGTCTTATCCAAGCTCCAAAGATCATTGGATTGTAGGCACCGTATCCGTGCATAAAAAGGACGACATTCTTTGCAGCTTTTGATTTTTCAGTGGGCATATATATCCAAAAACCATCCACCTTTTTTGATGCATTAATCACCTCGATGCTGTCTCCGATCGCTTCTACCGTATATTTTGGCAATTTTTTATCTCCATCCATAGCAACACACGGACAGCTCAAACCCACCGACATAAAGCCGAAAGCGAGCATGGAAAAAATAAATTGCTGTACCATAATTTTCATATACTTTCATAACGAATATCATCTCAATTCGTTGTGCGATTCAAGCGTATTTTCAGATCTACTTTTTTGGGCGCTTGAATCTGGTGATCCGTTTGTACTCCTGCGTCTGGGCCTCTATTCCGCTATGGGCTAGAGTCGTATTCGCTCATCCGCTCATCCACCTCTAGCCCTAGCTCCATTAGAGCCCCAGCCACTCTCGTATCACTTCTCCCCAGCGCGCAGAAAATTCGTTTATTATAAAGGGCATCTATATATTATTTCGATAGACCAAGCCTATAAAACCTCAAAATTATATCCGTTTCTATAAAAAGAGAAGAATCAGAATTGACTACCTTTGAGCTATGAAAAAACCAGTTGGAATCATAGGTTCAGGTAGCTTTGGTACCGCCATAGCAAAAATTCTATCTAAGAATGCAGAGGTCTATATCTATTCCAGAAACCAAGAAACCATAAAGCAAATCAATGAGCAGCATACCAATATGGGTATTGAATTAGATGAAAACATCATTGCCATTGACAGTATGGAAAAACTGGCCAAAGATTGTGATGTCATCTTTCCGATTATTCCATCTGCTGCATTTAGGACGGTAATCCAAAAGCTGGCTCCCTATATTAAACCTTACCATATCATTATCCATGGTACGAAAGGTTTTGACATTACACACTTTGAGATGGATGCTATAGACAAAACCATAGATCGATCCAATGTGCATACCATGAGTGAGATCATCATCCAAGAGACCACAGCATTGCGTGTGGGTTGTCTTTCTGGGCCGAATCTGGCTTCTGAAATACTGGATAATAAACCGACCGCTACAGTGATTGCCTCCCGCTTTGATGAGGTCATCCAGGCGGGTGAAAAACTGCTCAACACAGACAACTTTCACGTCTTCGGAACCAACGATATCTTGGGTGCAGAGTTTGCTGGTGCTTTCAAAAATGCCATTGCTATTGGAACCGGTATTTTGAGTGGTCTTGACATGGGCAAAAATCTTCAAGCACTGCTCATCACTCGAGGCCTTCGCGAAATGATAGTACTAGCAAAAACCCTTGGCGCCGATACCAAAACTTTTTTTGGAACTGCCGGCATTGGAGATCTTGTCGCTACGACCACCTCTACCAATTCTAGAAATTTCTCTTTTGGTAGACGTATCGGACTAGGTGAGAAATCATCCCAAATTCTAGCAGATTCAGAAGAATTGGCAGAAGGATACAGAACAGTCAAAATCATGAATCACCTTGCCAATCATTACCGTGTCCGACTCCCGATTATCAGCATGATACATTCTATAGTATACGATGATTTTGACCCTCAAAAAGCAATTCGCTTTCTGATACGGTATCCCTATGGAGTAGATGTTGACTTTTTATAAGATACACCTTCATGGACGAAATCATAGGTGTCTGAAAAAATAAATTAAAATTCAGTAATTTGTAATTCAAATAACGTAGCTCAATATGAAATTATCAGAAAAAGACATCGACAATATTGCTCAATACTTAGATACTGGTATGATTTGTTACCTCAATAGAGAAACTGGAGAAGTGCGTGAAATGCTGAACCTAGATGAGGTTTATGACTGTAGAGAACACTGGGAAGAAAGCTTAAATGAGATCAAAAGAGATTGGAAAGACTATGCCATCATTGAAAAGATGTCCTCTAGAGAAGCGTTTGATATCATGAGAACATTTGCAGAAAGCTTGCCATCTAGTGGAATAAAAAGTAAGTTATTCAATGCACTAGAAAAAAAAGGTCCGTTCCGAAATTTCAAACACATAGTAGATAATGGTGGAGATATCAGAGAGCAATGGTTTGCACACAAATCTAGAGCATATCGAAATTATGTAAGATACGAGCTGAAAAATGATTTTGAAATAGATTTTTCAGTAGAGGATATAGAAGAAACAACTGGACTCGGCTTAAGTCTAGATGAACGTTATTTAAGCGCAGAGGGGGGTGAAATATTTGACGGAGCAACTAATCCATCAACGTATTTCAGATTTTCTCAAACCGATAATTTGGTCAGCGCTACTTATGATGGTGGCGGTATAATAATAGGTTCCATTATCGGTCATGTGAAAGAACGAAAATTGCATTTTACATATCAAGGTCTCACTTCTGACAATTCATTTCGATCCGGCAAAGGGACTGGAAAAATAGACGCCGATAAACTTGGAAACATTGAATTGACAATAGTCTGGAAATCTAATAACGAAGATGGAGCAACAGGTGTTGTAACGCTCTACCAGTAAACTAGATATCGTTTATAAAAAGCTTATTTCATACATACATCAATCTGTCATGAAAGAAAACAACTCAAAAAGTAAAGGTCTTAATTTTGTCTTTGGACTTATAGGAGGTATCATACTCTACAAAGTTATCTTTGATTATCTATGGCCAGCCCTATTTGGATAGAGACTCCCTAATGCATACTCAATAAGGACAAACCAAATCCTAATAAGATAAACAATAGTTTTTGCCATTCAAATTTATGATGATGCTGATCTTCATTTTCAAAGAGAATGACAGTAGCTATGTGCAGAAAGGAACCCACCACTATAGCCAGCAGAATACTCATATTGTCCATACTTATTTCCAACAATTGCCCTAACAAAGCACCTAAGGGAGAAGCTAAAGCAAAAATACCTATTACCATGATCGCCTTAATCTTAGAATAATTGGATTGCAGGATGAAAATGGTCAGAGCAAAAGCCGCTGGAATTTTATGTAACATAATGGCATAGACCAGGTGCATGGTACCATGCGCATCGGCTCCTACTGCATGTTCATGAAAACTCTCATATCGCGCCAATGGAAGCCCCTCTAAAATGGAGTGAATACATAGTCCGACTAATATTTGTAATAAGTAGTTTGATTCATTATGCGCGTGGTCATGTACATGTCCATGCTCAAGACCACCTGATAAAAACTCTAGAAAAAGCTGGATTAAAAAACCTACTAAAATCCAAAGACCAATACCATGACTACCCACAGAATATATCTCTGGCAATAAATGCAAGACAGATATGCCTAGCAAATAAGCACCGCCGAATGCCAAGCCATAATTCAAATTAGCAGTAGTAAAACGTCTTAAGCCATAAGCTAATGTTGCACCAATGACTACGGCAAGAATTAATAATAAGTAGAGGCCTATATTCACGCAATTGGTTCTATGGAGGTCGGCACAATGGCCCACCGCTGATTAAATAAATATGCTATACCTATGCCGATGCAAGATCCAATCAAAGCACCTACTGTAATGTCAATAGGATAATGAACGCCTACATAGACTTGGCAATAGGAAACACTTGCTGCCCATATCAAAAACAAACCCTTAGAGTAAGTCAATATACTTCCGATAGTAAATAGAAAAAAGCATGCTATCGCAAAATGATTCGTAGCATGAGAAGAAGTAAATGAATATCCACCTCCACAATTGATCAGTACCGCAGCTGGAGTAGCCAGAGCTTCATTCCTGCAGGGGCGTTCTCTTTTGACCAGCGGCTTGATAATTTTGCTACTTAGTGTATCAGCTACAGATACTGTAAGTACGGCACACAACAAAAAGGGGACAAAGTGCTTTTTGAAGTTTATCCCTACCATTGTTAAGATAAAAAGATAAAGGGGAATCCAGAAATACTTATTTCTCCAGATAGGAGCTACAGCATCAAGAAATTCTGATCGCCAAGTCCCATTAAGTAGGCTAAAGAGCCATTCGTCGAAATACAGTATACTTTCCAAAAGGAGTCAAGTTTTGAGGAGCAAATATACCCAATTAATTTGCTCTAAGGCGTTTACTTGGCAGCTGAAAAGAATTTTAAAGGCGTCGTCTTCATTCTTACAACAATATGAATTACATTTGGGAAGAAAATTTGACATTTGTGGCTGCTATTTTGGCATCACAGCAAACAAATATAATTTGGCGTTAATAAAATCAATATCAGGGATCAGAGGCGAAATAGGTGGAGCACCCGGTGTAAACCTTACCCCTATAGATATAGTAGAGTGTACAGCTGGATATGGCAAGTGGCTTTTGCAAAATAGTGGCTCCAATAAAGTAGTCATAGGCAGGGACGCTAGGATCTCAGGTCCCCAAGTCCAAGCTTTGGTGACGAATACGCTATTAATGATGGGAATCAATGTAGTCGACCTTGATTTATCCACCACGCCTACTGTAGAGATTGCTGTCCCTGAAGCTCATGCTGGAGGTGGAATCATTCTCACAGCCAGTCATAATCCGCGTCAATGGAATGCCCTCAAATTCTTAAATGAAAAAGGGGAATTTATTTCCGGTGAAGATGGAAACCAGATATTGCAATTTATCGCAGAGCGTTCATTTGATTTTGCGACTGTCGACAAACTAGGTACTTACGAAAAGGACAATAGCTTTATACAAAAGCACATTGCCAAAATACTTCGCCTTCCGATCATTAATGAAAATACGGTTCAAGAAAAGCGATTCAAAGTAGTAGTGGATTGTATCAATTCTACTGGAGCGATTTCCATTGCTCCCCTCTTAGATAAACTAAGATGCGAATACATCCTGATCAATGAAGAAATGACAGGTGACTTTGCACACAATCCAGAACCACTAGCGCAGCATTTAACTCAGCTATGCGATGCCGTAAAAGAGCATAAAGCAGACTTAGGCATCGTAGTAGATCCTGATGTAGATAGACTGGCTTTCATTTGTGAAGATGGATCTTTATTTGGAGAGGAATATACTTTAGTGGCTATAGCAGACTTTATTCTTTCCAAAAAGACAGGAAATACTGTTTCTAATTTATCATCTACACGTGCTTTGCGTGACTTGACAAACCGCTATGAGGACAGTAAATATCATGCTAGTGCTGTAGGAGAAGTCAATGTGGTAAGAAAGATGAAAGAGGTAGATGCCGTGATAGGTGGTGAAGGTAATGGTGGTATCATATATCCAGAACTACACTACGGTAGAGATGCATTGGTTGGAATAGCTATGTTTTTATCTTTAATGGCAGAAAAAAACATGACTGCCTCAGCATTGAAAGCAAGTTATCCTAGCTATACTATGGCAAAGGAAAAAATACAATTGACACCAGATATGGACATCCCATATATCTTGAAAAGTGTAGAAGAAAAATTCGCAGATGAAGAGCTTAATTTTGAAGACGGTCTAAAAATCGACTTTGCCGAAGGATGGGTTCACCTGCGCAAATCGAATACTGAACCGATCATCAGAATATATGCAGAAGCTCTAGATCAAGATACCCTGCAAGAATTAATTAGCAAGGTTAGGCAAGAAGTTGACAGCCTAACTGTTTAAACCCAATCGGAAATGGAAATGACAATGACCAAAAGAATTTATTTTGACAATGCAGCTACTACTCCACTAGATCCTGCTGTAATAGAGACAATGACCAAAGTGATGCAAGAGAACTTTGGTAATCCATCTTCAATACATGCAGATGGACGAAAATCAAGAACCTTAATAGAATCTGCTAGAAAAATAGTAGCCAACAGACTTAAATGTTCTGTAAGCGAAATATTCTTTACCTCATGTGGTACCGAGTCTAATAATACAGCGCTAAAATGTGCTGTACGTGATTTAGGCGTTCAGAGAATTATATCTTCTCCTTTAGAACACCACTGCATTCTGCATACCCTAGACCGATTGGAAAAAGAAGGAGTGCAAATAGACTACTGCAAGATCCAGCCAACAGGGGAAGTAGACTATACTGATCTAGAGGCTCTTTTAGCCGCTGACAGCAAAAAAACATTAGTCTCTTTAATGCACGCTAACAATGAAGTAGGGACGATGAATAATATTGCTAAAATCTCTACCATATGCGCTGCAAACAGTGCTTTATTTCATACTGATACAGTGCAGACAATAGGTTTCAGAAATATAGACTTGACAGAAATCAAAGTGCATTTCCTGACAGGATCGGCCCACAAATTTTATGGCCCTAAAGGAATTGGCTTCTTATACATAAATGGCGAAAATCAAATCAAACCTTTCATCGATGGTGGTTCGCAAGAAAGAAACATGCGTGCTGGAACAGAAAACATTTATGGAATCTGTGGACTTGCAAAAGCTATGGATCTTGCATGTGAGCACATGGACGAAAGAGTAGCCAAAATCAAGGAGTTGAATATACACGCCCGCAAGCAACTCAGCGCTGCTTTTGAAGGCCTAACTTTTAATGGCCCTGCAACTGTAGAAGGTGGATTAGAAAAAGTACTCAATGTAAACTTTCCACCATCTGATAAATCCGATATGCTTATGTTGCATATAGATATAGCAGGTATCTGCGCTTCAGGTGGATCCGCATGCACCTCCGGATCCGAAGTAGGCTCCCATGTCATAGCAGCACTTTCAAAAGCAGCAGACAAACCTGTCGAGGGTAAACCCGTGCGACTTTCATTTTCACACAAGAATACAATAGAAGAAATAGACTATTTGGTAGAAAAGTTAAAGACGGTGATTGGCTAGGCTAAAAATGCCAGCCGTCTTCCAATCTATACTTCTTTTTAGTATTTAGGGCAAGTATAAGACTTCCTATTCCCACTTGGGCACCTGAGGAAATCAATAGCCCCTTTCTAAATGACTTTGCTTTCAAGTCATACGAATTTGCTATGGTGATCAGCCCGGTAAGAACA
>CALJVI010000149.1 GCA_937974575.1 uncultured Saprospiraceae bacterium
CTGCAAATCTGCTACCGCCTGGGCCATCAACAATGGTCTCGCAAACGCTTCACAAAAGAAGAAGAGTAACGGCACCTCCAGCCAATCAAAGTCTTATATCAATGCTGCCAACGAACTTGGAGCACAATATGTCGGCGGTGCCATTTTTAAATCTCAATTAGATTTAGGTCATCCATTGACCTATGGATATCATGATAGTACACTCCCTATTTTCAAAAGAGGATCATTGGCCTTAGACTTCAATACAAATCCATACTCCATGCCCCTAAAATACAGAACCAAACCACTAATCAGTGGTTATATATCAAATCCCAATCATAAGTATATGCAGAATAGTGCAGCAGCAGTTATTAGTGGTTTGGGTAGAGGTAGAGTGATTTCATTCGTAGATAATCCAAATTTTAGAGGATTTTGGCTCGGTACTAACAAACTATTTGCCAATGCGATCTTCTTTGGCAGCACAATTAGCGGATCTACTGTCTCAACATCCAACAACGTAAAATCAAGCCTCCAAAACGAAATGCATGGGCATACCCATTGATTAAAGATAGGCCGAATTGACAAGAGCAAGACTGTTTAGTTTATCTTTTTTAACGAATTTGCATATATTTAAATAATTAAAATGAAATTAAGTAAACACCTCCTATTTTTACTCCTAAGCTTTTCATTTATTGGAGGCTTTAGCTGCAACGCCTCTAAAACCGCCAATACAAACGAAGTGAGCTCGAAAATCCACAACCTTTACCTAACACTTGAAAAAGGCCAAACTGGAAAGTATATCACGAATAAATATGCCGAATGGACACCAAGTAATATTTTAAAATCAAATAAAACTTTAAATCAATATCAGGTATCATTCAGCTGCTCAGACGAAAAGTTAACAAACCTAAAAGCACTTTTAGAAAGAGACCCTAGCGTCACTGACTATAGTGATGCCGCTTTTTCCGATACCAAAGTACAGTCTGGCACTAATAACAAACATGCTAAAACCAAATCAATCAGAAATAAAAATTAAACATTCCATGATTCAAAAAATCTTTGCAGGCATATTTTGCCTCACCCTACTCAGTCAAATTGCAATTGGGCAGGTTACCACAAAAAAAATTAACAATATCCAAGTAGCCAGCTCACAAGCCAAGCTCCTCGGAAAAACAAAGACAGTAAGAGAATCTACTTTAAAGCCGATTACTTCTAAAATAAAGAAAAAGAATAGTAAGATCGAGAAGAAGGTTCCAGATAACTTTAAATGGAGAAGAAACATAAGTAAAGCTGTTGATCTTAGCAAGGAACACCAAGGTGTTGACCCAGTTCTTCAAAGTGAGCTTCAAAGAAGCATAGCCAATGAAATTGAGGTTATTGCCAACTTTCAAGGTAGAGGTTCTGGATCTCCTTCTGATCCTACTGGTGATGTGAATAACCAATACTATGTACAAGCTGTAAATGCTACTGATGTAGGAGTATACAACCTTGACGGAACATTGGAGATGGCATTCCCTATGAATACACTATGGTCACAATTTGGAGCTAATTCTGCTGGAGATCCTATTATTTTATTTGACGAAGTAGAAGATCGTTGGTTTGTAACTGAATTCACAGATCCTGCAAACGTACTAATCGCAGTAAGTGAAACCAATGACCCATTAGGCGCATACTTTGCGTACAACTTTTCTACTCCAAACTTTCCTGATTATCCAAAATACGCTATTACACCAGACGCCTTAGTCATTACTACCAACGAGGAAGGTCCAGGCTCTTTACACCAATACTTTCTAGACAAGAAAGCATTAATCGCTGGAGATGAAGAGGTAGCCTTTCAGCGTATTGCTATCGTAGGTCCTCAAGGTTCTGAACAAGGTTTTATTGTTTCTACACCCGTCGATTGGAATGGAACAATCATGCCATACGACAATAGACCTATTACAATCAGATTAAATGATAGTTCATGGACAAATGGTCCAGATGAAGATGCTATTGAAATCTATTCATTCAATGTAGATTTTGCAAATTCTAACAACACTACAGTAGATCAGACTAGAGTAACCGTCTCACCGTATGATGGCTTCCCATGTAGTGCAACAGGTCCAGGCTTTGCATGCATACCACAATTAAATGGAAATGGTCTTGATGGAATTCCAGAAGTTATTATGAATGTCCCTCACCAAAGAAATTTTGGATCCCATGAATCAATCGTTCTATCATTTGTTACAGATGCAACAGATGGACAAAATAGAGCAGGTGTCAGATGGATGGAAATGCGAAGAACAGCAAACACAGAATGGTCGCTTTATCAAGAAGGTACTTTTGCACCTGACGATGGTTTGGATAGATTTATGAGCTCCATTGCAATTGACAGCAAAGGAAATATCTGCCTAGGCTACAATGTTTCTAGTGCGGATACGTATGCAAGCATAAGAGCTACCGGAAGAAATGCAAATGATCCGCTTGGCGTTATGACTTATGACGAGTTATTAATCAGAGAAGGGCTCAGCACCATTAATGCTGGAGGTAGATTTGGAGATTACTCTCAAATGTCAGTGGCTCCAGAAGGAAAAAGTGACTTTTGGTTCACTACAGAATATGCAGGACCCAACAATACTATCTCAAACATCACAGGTATGAGGTTACGAAGAGACAGTTTCGATTTGGCGCTTTCAGCTTTTATCACTCCTACTTCTTTATCTTCAGATTTGACTGAAGCTGAATCTGTAACCGTACAAATAACCAATAGTGGAATCAATCCAATGAACGACTTCACACTTGGACTTATGCTTGATGGAGCACCAGTAGATATGGCAACCATTCCAGACACCTTACAAGGTGGTGAAAATATGGAATATACTTTCACCAACACTATAGACCTGTCTGACATTAGACAATACAATCTCATGTCATATGTAAATTCCCCTATCGATCTCAATCCATTCAATGATACACTTAGATTAAATATCACTAAACTTCCTTCTCTGGAGGCAGGGATCACTGCCAACATCAATCCCTCAGGTTGTGAGGAGGTTATCGCTGGTTCTGTATTGTTAACCAATCTAGGTGGAGACATCATCACTTCGGCTACTTTAGGAGTAACCATAAATGGTGTACCCCAACCGAATCTTGAGTATACAGGATCTATTTCCTATGATCAGTCAAATAACTTTGTATTCAGTTTTGACCAAAATTTGATAATTGGTCAAAATGAGATGATCATCACTATCCTTTCACTTAATGATCAATCAAATGATTTTGACGACTCAAATAATCAATTAAGCCTAAATACTGAAATATTAGACCCTAGTAGTTTCGTCTTGATTCGTCTTGTTACAGATGAGTATCCAGAAGAAACTTCTTATAGTATAACAGGCCAGAATTCAGAAGAAGTTTTCTTTGAATTTTCTGATATCGAACAAGACTTACAATTTTCTATTATTGATCAGAAAGTTTGTCTTCCTCTAGACTCATGCTTCACCCTAACGCTTAATGATACTTATGGAGATGGCATTTGTTGTCAATTTGGAGAAGGCTCATTAACCATTTTAGACAACCTTGGAAATATAATTGCATTCAACGACGGTGATTTTGGTGGATCAACCACTATTGAATTTTGTGCTACCGCTGGAGACTGTAACCTTTCTGCTGAAATAGTGGCAAGCCCCAGTACTTCATCCGTTTCTGAGGATGGCACTATCATGATCACAGCTATGAACGGCATTGGACCATATCAATACAGCATTGACGGAGGCACAGCTTTTCAAGAGGAAAATATATTTTCCAACCTTAGCCCAGGAGATTACACTGTATTAGTTGAAGATACAAGTACTGATTGTTTCTATGAAGAAACGGTAACTATAGACTTTGGTAGTTCTACTCATTATGTAAATGGAGCGAGTATCCAAGTGGACATCCTTCCAAATCCTACAGATGGTGTTTTCAAAATCAAGGTTAGTGAGTTATCTATCAGAGAGAATTTTCTAGACATCGAAATTTATGATATCCAAGGAAAACTACTTCAAAATAGAGAAATCGGAAAGTATGATAATGAGTATGTAGGAACGTTCTCTTTGTATGCATATCCAGAAGGAACCTACCTCGTGAGAATCATAGCACCTAACGCTAACTTCCTAGAAAGAATCATTAAGCAATAGGAACACAGTATTACTTCGATTAAAAAGGCTGCTATCCCAAATTGGGATAGCAGCCTTTTTTTGTTTAGGAATATAGTTTGTAATTTCGGAAAATTAAAAATAGAAAAATGAGCGAAGCAGTAAGACAGTTAGAGCCAACAGCACTTTGGAATTACTTTTCAGATATCAATGCAATACCTAGAGCCAGCAAAAAGGAAGAGCAGATCATCCAGTTTATGATGGACTTTGGACAGCAATTGGGGCTAGAGACCATCAAAGATCACATCGGTAATGTTATCATCAAAAAGCCCGCCACTGCAGGCTTAGAAAATAAGCAGATCATTGTACTTCAGAGCCATCTAGATATGGTACACCAAAAAAATGGTGACACACAATTTGATTTTGCTACCGAAGGAATCAAGATGATAGTAGACGGCGATTGGGTCAAGGCAGATGGAACCACACTTGGAGCAGATAATGGTATTGGAGTAGCGACGATTATGGCGCTCCTTGCATCCACCGACATTGCACATCCGCCACTAGAAGCCCTATTCACAATCGATGAAGAAACTGGCATGACTGGAGCGATGGAGCTCAAAGGAGGCATGCTAGATGCATCCATCATGCTCAACCTAGATACGGAGGATGACGACGAGCTCACTATCGGCTGCGCAGGCGGTGTAGATATCACAGCTAAGGGCACTTATCAGAAAGAAGCTGCATCTCCTGATGCGATAGCGTTCACGCTTAGTGTCAAAGGTCTTTCTGGCGGACACTCAGGCATGGATATACACAAAGGCCTCGGTAACGCAAATAAATTGATCAACCGAATACTTTACCATCTCTGTACTGAGAAAAAAATACAGATTGCAAGCATCGACGGTGGCAGCCTCCGCAATGCAATACCTAGAGAGTCAAAAGCGGTGATCTACATCACACCATCTGATCAGGATGCTATTGAAGAAATAGTTGCTAAGATTGGAGACGCTATCGTCAACGAGCACAACACTACAGATCCCGACATCGTCATACAGTTTGAACCAAGCGACAGCAAGACACAGGTTATCCCGATGGACATCCAGCAGCGTTTGATCAAGTCCATTTATGCCTGCCCCAATGGCATTTATCGCATGAGTCCAGACATCGCATCTTTAGTGCAGACCTCCAATAATCTGGCGCGTGTATTAGTAGCTGATGGCAAATATGAAATTTTATGCCTGACTCGTTCATCAGTCGACACAGAAAAAGACGACCTTGCACAAGCTATCCGCAGCACCTTTGAACTCCTAGGAGCAGATGTTACCACCGATGGCTCTTATCCCGGCTGGACTCCAAAGCCAGAGTCTGCAATTGCCAAATTAATGGCAGATCTATATCGAGCCAACTTCTCTGAGGAGCCCAATGTGAACGCATGTCATGCAGGATTAGAATGTGGGATCCTAGGACAAAACTACCCAGACATGGAGATGATTTCCTTCGGTCCTAATATCCGAGGTGCGCACTCACCAGACGAAAAAGTTCAGATCAGCTCTGTCCAAAAATTTTGGGGTTTCTTGCTAGACACACTACAAAAGAGTCCTGAAAAAAATAATTAATACACGGGCGACTTTCCTTTCTTCCGCCGAAAAGGCGTCGAAAGGAAACCGTGCTATCCGCTATTATCCACTACCATGGACACCAAGTGCTGCATAGTCGTGACTAGTCTCTTCTCGTACCTCGTCGAGCCGTCATCACTCCTTGCAGCACTAGGTATCCAAGGCAGCGTATAGCCGCTTCTATCACTGTCGCAAAAAAATATCTCCGCAAAAAATCTACTACTTTTTATCAGTCTATTTATTTTCAACTCCATTTAAGCACCCATCTGACGAGATATTTTTCCCCTCCTAAATCGGCTGCTCAGAAAGAAACTTCTCCGTCTTTGATTTCTCTACCTTTGACAAGAACTTTTCTGCCTCGTGTCTATCTCTCACCACCTTAGCCAAAGTAAAACAAGAGGATACACTAAACACATAACTGACTCCAATAAAGGCAATCATTCCAATCTCAATTTGCACATACGACAATGCTACAATCATAGCGATCACAGACAGTGCAAAGGATATACAAGCCATATTGAAAAATGATTTCGAATTAGAATTTTCATAAATATAAGTACTCATAATAATTAGTTTTCACCAAGCCCATCGTCAATATTTCATTCGACTTATAGACAACAAAGAGCCTTGGTGTGTGATACAATAACAAAATCCTAGTACTAACCCCTCGAAGCCAAGATTAGTACCTACCGCTATCCAGTATTCGATCAGTATCCTAAATTAATCGATAAAACAATTGCATTCCCAATTTCACAATAGCAGTGTCAATATATATCTTTGCCCACCTATGGGTTCAAAACTACTATACTACCTTATATTATATCCAATATCCAAGTTGCCACATTTTATATTATATAGATTGTCGGACTTAATGTACTTGACCATATACTATATAGTAGGATATCGCAAAAAAGTAGTCCGTCAAAACATTAGCAATGCATACCCAGAAAAATCGCCTCAAGATCAAAAAGACATAATCAAAAGATACTATGCCCACTTTTGTGATTTAGTAGTAGAGTCTGTGAAAAATTTCTCCATATCCAAAGAAGAAATAAGCAAACGAGTAGTTTTTGAAAATGTAGAGCTTATTGATAAGATTTATGATGAAGGCAAGTCCGTAGTAACTATAGGAGGCCATTATGGCAATTGGGAAATGTATGCCGTAGCTGTAGGGTTTGCCACCAAGCATGCGCAGCTGGCCATCTACAAACCACTAAGCAATAAATTTCTTGACCAAAAAATGAGGTCTTCTAGAGAGGTATATGGCTTAAAGATGATTCCTATGAAAAGCACCAAAAGCTACTTTGAAGAACAGTCCGAAAAACTTAAGTCCATCACCTTTGGTTCTGATCAATGGCCATCCAATGCAAAGAAAGCGCACTGGGTAAAATTTTTCAATATCGACACCCCCTTCTTTTATGGAGGCGAGAAATATGCAAAAGATTTTGATTGGGCTGTAGTGTACTGCGACCTTACCAAGGTAAAGAGAGGGCATTACTCTGCTAAGTA
>CALJVI010000150.1 GCA_937974575.1 uncultured Saprospiraceae bacterium
CATCGCTCGTTGTTGGGAATGCATTGTTGGCTGGTGGTGGAGTCGGAGTTGCTGTAGCACCTGCTTCGGCAGCTTCTATCTTCCATGCATTGAGGTTGGTGAAATACTTTTCGTTCCACTCTCTTCCTCTGAGGTCAAAGAATACCTTGATGTTTTGGTCTACTTTATAGTTATCAACTAGGGCACAACGATCTTGTGTAAGCTGAAACTTCACAAACTGTGGGTACATACCGCTAACTTCAATAACAAATTCTCTCGCTTGAAAACCATTGGTTCCTTTGGTCTCCGTATCGAATGTTTTGTGCAATCTTCCTACTACTTCAAATGACATATTCGTATAAATTTTTGTTGTGTAAATGTACAAAATAACCATTGTATAAAAAAAGGCTGGTATATTTATATTATGTCTAAGAACACTAAAATTTTGCATTTGGAAACCAGTACCGAGATCTGCTCGGTGGCCATCAGTGATGAACATAAGCTACTGGCGGAGTCCAGTTCTAATAAGGGCTTTGAACATAGCTCAAAGGGGACTCTGTTTGTAGAGGCATGTCTAGCAAAGGCTAATCTGCGGATGGAGGACTTGGCAGCGGTGAGTATAAGTGAAGGACCAGGTTCCTATACTGGCTTGAGAGTGGGTTTTGCTATGGCGAAGGGTTTTTGTTATGCTCATGATCTGGCCTTGATCTGTATCCCCACACTGAAGGCTTTAGCTGATGGAGTAGATGTAACAGATGAGCGTACAGTAATCTCGTCGCTATTGGATGCAAGGCGTATGGAAGTATATACGGCTAGTTATGATATCCATTTAGAAGAGCGCTCAGCACTGAAAGCTTTGGTACTTGATGAGCAAACCTATTTGAACCACTACGGGGTCAACGATGTTAATCTTTTTATAGGAGATGGAGCGCATAAGGTCCGTCCTTGGCTAAGGGAGGGGCAAGATCGAATCCTGGACAAGTTTTGCAATGCCGCAGATCAGATGAAATTGGCGCATAAAATGTATCGCGAAAAGGCGATTAGTGACATCGCATACAGTGTACCTGCTTATCTAAAATCACCAAATATAACGGTTTCGAAGAAAAATTTGCTATCCTAATTCGGGGCCGATTTAGGCAGTTTTTACGTCGTATTAAATAATGCTTTAAATTAGCTATTTGTTTTATTTTTATAAAAAATTGAGTATTTTTAACTAATAATCAGTAGGGTTATATATTACGAAAAATTTTACGATGTTCAGTTGGTACGGTTTTCGAATAAAGCATAACAGTACTAACAATAAAAGATAACGTATATGAGAAAGCAAAAAGACGAAACCGTTATTCTTAACAGTGGAGTAAACCAGATCGAACTGGACTACGCTGAATTAAGAAAAGCTGTTTTGGTTTTACGCGCAGTGAATCACAAGTTGAGACAAAGCATTATTGATCTATTAGAAGAAGGGAACCGAATGACCGTTACGGACATTTATATAAAGCTTCGATTAGAACAGTCTGTTGCATCTCAGCATCTTGCCATCCTTAGAAGAGCAGGAGTAGTAGTTACCGACAGAGAAGGTAAGTTTATTTACTATTCTATTGACAAGGAAAGACTTAATCAGATTTCTAGATTAGTTGAAGAATTGGCATCTTAAATGAACTGCTAGATGACTAGCACCTATATTCCAACAAGAAAAAGGCTATTAATTCTATTAATAGCTGATCCATAAAAATGCTGCATATCCTAGGATATGCAGCATTTTTTTATGTCCCTACCTTATGAAAAGATGAAATAAAATCGCATATTTGCTATATATATATGTATTGACCTCAATACTATTGGGTATGTGTAAAAACTGCCTCTTGGATTGAAACCAGTATAAAATACATTTGGACAAGGTGAGAAGAAGGAGCATAGCTTATGCTAAGCGACTGATGATTAACCAAGTACCCATGTATTCTATTTGGCTTATGAAAGTTTCTAGTTTTCTGATCAACCAAGAGTGTAGTTAATAGACTTACCTTATGAACAAAACAAATCGGAAAAATGAGAAAAGCGCCAGACGCCATCGACACTGAGAAGTTGAGTGAGTCCACTGAGATCCTTAGGGCCTTAGCTCATCCATTACGAATGCAAATCTTGAAATTCATAGATGAGAATGACCATATCAACGTCAACAAGATTTACAATACGCTCAATCTCGAGCAATCCATTACCTCTCAACATCTTCGTATTCTTCGCTTAGCAGGTATAGTTACAACCAACCGCGATGGCAAATTTATCCATTACAGTATAGACTATAATAAGATCAGCAACGCTGTAAATGCTGTGGATAATTTCTATGCTGAAGATGTAGACGCGTAATTAGAGTCCTCTTGTTTTTCCTATTCGGGATGAAGTCCCTCTTGAAGCGATTCGCTATTTGGACTCGTTAGTACTGTGTTTATTTCTGGATTAGCAGAGTCGACCACTTCCTCAGTTTCTCCTTTGAAAAAAGCCCTCTGAAACAAAATGATACTAAGTACACCTAGGGTGATAGCAATGTCGGCGATATTGAAGACCGGCTTAAAGAAGGTGAATGACCTATTGCCAATATAAGGCAGCCAATCCGGGTAGTGACCTCTCATCAATACGACATTGAACATATCCACGACTTTGCCATGAAATAGACTAGAGTATCCTCCTTCTGGTGGCAGAAATTCGGCAAGATTACCGTGGTACCCTTCAGAAAAAAGCAAACCATAAAATGTACTATCTATGATGTTGCCTAGAGCTCCAGCGAGGATAAAAGCAAAGCTGACGATGAGACTAAGGCTAGATTTCTTTTCTATCAGGTAGTGTATAAAGTATCCGAGCCCACACACGGCAACTATCCGAAAAAGTGTGAGTATGAGTTTGCCTACTTTTTCACTCATAAACTTACCTTCAAAAGTGATCCCAAAGGCCATGCCTGGGTTCTCTACAAAGTGGAGCTTTAGTAACTCATTGCCTATGAGGTTGATTTCTGAGCCGTAGGCCATGTTCAGCTTTACCCATACTTTGAGCGCCTGATCACTACCAAGTACAATCAGCAAAACTAGGAATACGATAAATTTACGATTCAATGCTTTCTTTTTCTTTTAATACCATATCTGTCTTAACGCAGAAATTGATAGATTCTGTCGAAAAATTAATGATATGCTAAAACCGAAACGGTATAATTACCTTTTCTGCTTAGATTCTATACTAAGCGTAGCATGAGGTACCGCTCGGAGCCTTTCTTTAGAGATAAGCTTTCCAGATTCACGGCATATACCAAATACCTTATTCTCTATACGGGCCAATGCGTTTTGAAGATGCTGAATATGCTTTCTTTGTCTATTGGCCATATCACTTAATCGCTCACTTTCGCTGGTACTATTGCCGTCTTCTAGACCTCTGTTTTTTCCATCTCCACTGTCAGCAGTCTCAGCCAATTGGGCTAGATAAAAATTAAGTTGTTTTTCAGCTTGCTCCTTCTTGGAAAGAATAAGCGTTTTGAATTCTTCTAATTCTTTATCCGAATATCTTGTCTTTTCAGCGTTCTTTTTGGCCATAGTAGAATTTGTTAAACCTTAAAAAATGATGAATTAGATGGCAAAAGTAGCTTATTCAAGATAATTCTCATGTTTATTTGGGTAATTATCTGAGCCTTAAGCCAACTTATTGTCACAAATTCAAAAGCGTATTTCGGGGGATATGTCTATAACGACAATTTTCTTCGCCAAGTTTCCTGATTTAGGAATAATATCGTTTGTTGCTTATCCTATTACTTCTAAAATCGGCGTCACATTTGTCTCAATATATATCAAAAATATATAATCTATAAATAGCATCTTGTTCCAATAATTGTGGGCCAGCACTCAAACTACCCAACACCATTTATGATTGAGTTTATCGCAAATAATTTGACAGCGATATCTTCAATTAAAAATGGCTTAATGCAATTATAGTTATGAAATTATTTACCTCTATTATATGTTTTTTGAGTTTCCTCATTTCAGGTTTGGCAGGAACGCCTAGCTCTGTGGCGGTTGCGGACTATGTACAAAAGCACCATGAAAAAGCAGTAAAGGAAATGAAGCGTAGCGGCATTCCTGCTAGTATATTGCTGGCTCAAGCTATTATAGCTTCAGAGTATGGAACTAGTCCGGTGACGCGGGAAAAAAATAATCATTTTGCCATCAAGTGTGGAATGTCTTGGCATGGAGAAACACAGTTTGCAAAGGAAGACGAGGGTATCACAGAGATTTGCTATCGTGCCTACCCTGATGCAAACAATAGCTTTGCAGATTATACCAATATGGTTATGGAAACTAAGTCTTGCAGAAATTTATTTCAATTTAGCTACTATGACTATAAGTCTTGGGCAAAAGGAATGCAAGCTTGCATGCACGCAGATGAACAACAATACGCTTCAAAACTGATCAAGCTCATAGAAAAATACAAGCTGACAAAGTTTGACTCTCCAGAATCATTCTCTCCTATAGTGAAAGAACCAATTATTGGATACGAGTACGAGATAAATTGAGTTTAGCGGAAAAAGCTGCAACTGGAAAGCAGCCCTAGTACCTAGTGCGTCTTAACGCTTCTTCGACTTTTTATCGATAGGCAAAGCTTCATCAACAGAATGCTCCAATCGCTTCTTGCGACTCTTCAATGGATTAGCATGATCCTCTTTAAATTCTTTACGGTTTCTCACTACATCGATAGCCGTAAATAGAGCACGTCTGAATGACGACGGATCTGCGACATCTTTACCAACTATTTCATAGCCAGTACCATGATCTGGGGAAGTCCGAACTAATGGTAGACCTGCTGTAAAGTTAACTCCTGACCCAAAGGATAAGGCTTTGAATGGGATCAAACCTTGGTCATGGTACATTGCCAAGACACCATCATATTTGGTGTGCATAGCACTTCCGAAAAAGCCATCTGCTGGGTAAGGACCATTTACAAATTTTCCTTTCTTCTTTGCATCGAGTACGATAGGACGAATCAGCTCTTCATCTTCTGCGCCTATAGCGCCACCATCTCCAGCATGAGGATTCAGACCAAGGATAGCAATCTTAGGTTTGATTATCCCAAAATCTTCTCTCAATGAATTGAATAGGATATTTAATTTTGTTTGAATTTTTTCTCTGGTGATGTGTGCTGCAACATCTTTGATAGGAAGATGATTGGTTACCAAACCGATACGAAGATCGTCATTGACCATAAACATCAAAGAGTCCGATACATCATACTTGTCTGTAAAAAACTCAGTATGCCCTGGGAATGGAAACTTAGACAAGGACATGGCCTTCTTGTTGATAGGGGCCGTCACGATAGCGTCTAGGAAGCCATTGTTGTAATCACTCATCGCTGCCTCGAGCGATTTTTGAGCACAGTTACCTCCTTCTACAGTAGCTTCACCAAGATTGATGTTTGCGCTATCACTAAAGCAACTGACGACGTTGACCTTACCTGACTGGGCACTATCTGCATTTTTAGTAGTTTGAAAATGGAAGTCATTGTCTTTCAACATATTCTTGTGGTAAGTCAGCACCTTGCTATTGACATATACGATGGGTGTACACTGCTCACTTATGCGATTGTCCGAAAGTGCTTTGATGATTACTTCCAGGCTGATACCATTGATGTCTCCTGCTGTTATTCCTATCTTCATTCTAATAATTTTTTAAAAAATCAAACATTAATCTTACCCCTACGCCAGTACCATCTTTGGGTCTGTAGGCATTGGCTCTCGTCAAGAAAGCATGTCCTGCGATATCAAAGTGTACCCAAGGGTAAGCTTTGGCAGTGAAATGCTCCAAAAATTTAGCTGCGGTAATATGCCCTGCATATGGACCACCCAAATTCTTAAGGTCTGCGATATTTGATTTTATCTGTTCCCCGTATTCTTTCCATAGCGGAAATTCAATGATTCTTTCATGAACATTGAATCCACTGTCCTTCATTTTATTTTTGACTTTGTCAGAGGCATTAGCCATCATACTGATGCCTTCGGTGCCTACTGATCGGACTGCTGCTCCTGTCAAGGTAGCAAAGTCTATCACCAATTCTGGCTTGTATTTTTTAGCATAGTGCAAGGCATCTGCCAATACCATCCGTCCTTCTGCATCCGTATTTAGTACTTCCACAGTGGAGCCATTGTACATTTTGATAACGTCACCAGGTACGTACGCATTATTACCAGGTCTATTGTCTGTAGCAGGGATCAGTCCGATCACATGCACAGGCAATTTCGCTTTTGCGATGGCCACAAAGGCACCGACTACTGATGCGGCACCACCCATATCTGCTTTCATCCTATCCATACTATTGGCCGTTGGCTTGAGGCTGAGCCCTCCAGTATCGTAGACAATACCTTTTCCTACCAGTACGATCGGCTTACTGTTTTTAGCCTTCTGTTTTGGCTTATATTCAAGGATGTTGAAAGTAGCGGGTGTGAAGCTACCTCGATTGACAGCTATGATACCGCCCATCTTGAGTTGCTTTATTTTTTTCTGGTCAAAGACACTCACTTTGAAGCCATGCGTCTTGCCATATTTTTTGATGTCTAGACTGAGCTGTGAAGCTGTTAGATAAGACAAAGGCTCGTTGACCAAATCACG
>CALJVI010000151.1 GCA_937974575.1 uncultured Saprospiraceae bacterium
TAGTGGTACCAGAATTTCCGTAGAATTTATTTTGGAAAGGTTGGCTAGTGGATGGAGTGCGGATCAATTATATGAAAACTATCCGAGACTTACTTCCAATGATCTAATGGCTGTGTATTCCTATACATATGAATGTATGAAGGATGGATTGCTTATTACGGATAAGCTCCATGCGGCTGATATGTTTACGGTAATTGACGATAATAAAATTCGTCAAAGGAAGTTTTAGTTTGAATTCTCTAACTTTTATTTTCAACCATTTTCTTTCAATTGTAACCTGAATACCTTACACGGTGACACAGAAAGTTCATATAGCTTTGGTAGAGCAGTTGATATCGGAGTAGATTAATTATTGGTCTGAATAAGTATTTGAGTTTCTTTAATTTTACCATTATAATGGTAAATATTTCACAAATAAATCATATTTCTTTTTTTGTTGCAAAAAGGCCATTTAAATGGTCTTTTTTTGACATTTACATCTTAAATGGTTATTATTGATAAATAATAACCATTATAATGGTAAAAATATGAAAAAAGAAGAATTGGGAATCCTGATAAAGGAGAGAAGAAAGGTGTTGGGCTTGACAATTGAAGATATAGCTGAATTTGCAGATTTGTCTAAGACTACTATTTCTCAAATTGAAAGAGGTCTAGGAAACCCAACGTACGGAGTACTAGATTCAATTTTTGAATATCTTAACTTGGAATTACAAGTGGTAGTAAAAAAGCACAAATAAGCTATGGGTTTAGGGGATAGATTAGAAGTTGTATACAAAGGCAAAATAAAAGCAGGGGAACTTTGGGTCGATAAGGAAGGATTTCATTTTATGTATGAAGATGCTTTTATCGAAGATGCTAATACGTTACCCATCTCAGTCAATATGCCTAAAGATCAAAAGGTGTATCATTCTATAGAGTTGTTTCACTATTTCAAATCTATTCTAAGTGAAGGGGAGAATCGAACTCAAATTTGTAAAGCATTGAGTATTGATCCTAGTGACGATTGGAGTTTATTGGTGTTGACATGTCAGTATGATACGATAGGAGCAATAACAATCAAAAGGATAGTAGATGGCGCAGTGTAACGGATGTTTAAAAGATAATATAAAAGGATTTTGCTCGGCGTGTGAACGTATCTTGTTTGATCGTTCTAAAGTAAGTCCAAAGCTCAAGTTTAATTGGGAGGATATTTCCAAGAGGATAGATGGACATCCTATGGGATTCAGTATATCAGGAGTGCAACGAAAGGGTTTTATTGGGAAGCCAAGAGGAGTAGATCTTATTCCAATAATGAGCGTAGATGAGAAGTCTCAATTTATAATAAAGCCAATGTTGTCAAGGTTTAATTTACCAGATCAATCCCCTGCGAATGAACATGTAACCATGCAAATAGCAAAACAGGTATTTGGCATAAAAACAGCTGAATGCGCATTTGTGAATTTTGAGAATGGAACTCCAGCTTATATTACTCGGCGCTTTGATTATAATACTGATGGTGAAAAATTGAATCAAGAAGATTTTGCATCCGTCTTAAAAGCTGTGAATAAATATAAATCAAAAACCTATCAAGATGTTGGAGTGTGGCTAAGTCCTTTGAATAGAATTGATTTTCTGCGTATTTTAATATTTAACTTCATTTCGGGAAATGGTGATGTTCATTTAAAGAATATTTCACTTTTAGAAACTGCTGATGGAGATATGATGCTTTCTCCTTCTTATGATTTAATGAACACTAAAATCCATCTTACAGATAGTTTGTTGGCCTTGAACCTATTTGAAGAGCTAGAGCAAACCAGTTTAGTTTTGGGAAAAAGCTATAACTATTCAAGGAAGGATTTTATTGAATTTGGAAAACGATTGAAAGTTAGAGAAGCGATTGTGCTTAAAATTGTTGACCTATTTATGAACAGTGAAGATAAATTTATAGCTATGATTGATAGGTCATTTTTGTCTAAACAAGCCAAACTATTATATACTAATAACATCATTGAAAACTATAGCTTATTCAGACAATAATCTTGCTTGTCTTCTACAACAAATGCGCCTAATATAGAGTATAATAATCCATGCCAAGGCTTCAATATAAAGTGTATGTTATCGAGCTTAATCGTCGTGTTTTTAACGAAAACACGCGTTTTCGAAAAGCCAATCCTCAATTTAATCCAGTGCTAGAGTGCCTATATGTTGGGATGACAAGCAAAAGTCCCAAAGAAAGATTTGAACAACATGTGTCTGGATTCGTGAATGCTAGAGGGCATAAGTTAGCTGCAAAATTGGTGCAGAAATATGGAGTCTTTTTACGGCCAAGTTTATACAGTCACATAGAGCCGGTGAAGACAAAGGCAGCAGCTCTCGCTTTGGAGAAAAAATTAGCTTTAGAGCTTCGTCGGCAACGCTACGCGGTTTGGTCAAATTGAAAATAGTAGCAAGTCTAATGAATTACCCCTAGCTCTGTCAAAGATTCAAGGTCAAAATAACCGATAGGGTAATTATTCGCTCTTTGAAAATCTCTCAAAGAGTTCCTGGTTTCCGTGTTGAACTCTCCGCTGACTTCCCCAAAATAAAACTTTCTAAGCCCAAGAGCATTTTGCATTATTTCTATAAAATTATCATCTATAGCAGGACTACAGACGACCTCAATCCATTCTATATATCCTCCCTTTTCTGCTAGAATCTCTTCATCAATATCCATTATAACATAATTGATACTTTGAGTTGTGTCTAGTAGTAATTTTAGTTCTTCAGTTATTTCTGGAATTTTTTCATAGCAATAAAATAATTCTTCTTTATCGGAGTTCCATTTTTCAACCCATTCGACTCTTGTTGATTTTAAGATGATAGTCTTGGTTGTAATGTCTACTTGTTCTTCTTGTTCATTCCCAGTGTAGATGATGTATCTATTCGTCTCTGTTTCGTATTTGTCTGGATGAGTATACTTTATACGACAAGCATGATAGTTAGACCTAGCTTGGTAGGCTGTACTTCCCATATAAATGTAGTTAATCTGAGTCTCTTGATTATTAGTTTGTGAAAATGCACTACAAAAAAATATTGAAAATAGTAGGCAACTGAGGCCGAGTTTTAAGCATTTTGAAAAGCAAATCATATTAATAGGGTTAACCTGTTTTTATCTATCAATAATAAAGGTCATATATTCTACTCCACTAAGATACCAAGCATATCTAATGTCTCAAAATCCAATTGTCCAATAGGTAAGTCATTATCTCTTTGAAATTGTATTAAGGCAGTGTTGGTATTTGTGTCCATGATATTAGTGATAGGTCCGGTGTAATATTTTTTCGCTACTAATAAAAGCTGTAACTCTCCTATGAATTTCGGGGTTCGATCATTAGCGCATACTACCTGCCTCCACTCTGTATAGCCTCCTTTCTCAGTCAATACTTCTTGCATGACTTTTTGCATCTCAAAGTTTTTGGATTGAGTAGAATCTATGAGTACTTTGAACTTTTTAGTGATGGCGGGGGTCTCTACAAGACATGCGACTTCACACTCAAATGGATTACTTGATACGCATCCCTCTATTCTTTTTTTGACCCAAGTCGAGTTGGCTGGCTTGAGGATAATTTCTTTAATCTTGACATCTACATTTTCTTCGTGCTCATTCCCTGTATAGACAGCAAGCATCTGGCTATTCTTTTCAGTTTTATCTTTGATGATGCACTTTGCATGGCATGCTCCGTCTTTGCTAGGAGGTAATGTACCCTGAGATAGGGAAGTTCCTGCTAGCCTGTTACTTGATGTAGGAGAAAGTGTGCAAGCGCAAAGTAGGGTAAGTGAAATAAAAATTATGGGTATAGTACTAGTTTTCATATTTGATAATTTTTTGTTTTCTCTGTATAGAACAGACTAGAATGTGTTCTATAAATATTAGATTTTTTTAGAGCATGACTGTCCGAAAGACATATTTTTCATGTGCTAAAAAATGACTCCTAAAGCATCTAGAGTTTCGTGATCTAGTTCGCCTATAGGTAATTGATTTTCTTTTTGAAAAGCAATTAAGGCGGATTTTAGTTCTGGCGGGAAAGAATTATTTTTTGAGGATTCGGCTTCTTCTTTGTAATATCCATTTTGGGTGAGGCTGTTTCGAATTTGGGCATACACCTTATCAGTTACCTGGTTAGTGCAAATTACTTCCTTCCATTCTCTGTATCCTCCTTTTTTAGTGAGTACTTGATGCTTGATATCTTCCATGTAGAAGTTTTGAGATTGACTGGTATCTATGAGCACCTTGTAGATTTTTGTTTCCGCTGGAATGTTTACTTTACACCATACTAAGCAGTCATTTGGATCTGCTGACAAGCAGTTTCTATCACTCTTTTTCTTTTCCCATTTTGAAGAAGCGGGCTTTAGAATGATTTCTCTGGTCTCTATATCTACCTCTTCATCATTTTCATCACCAGTATATACTGCGACATAGTTACTTTGAGTAGAGGATTGATCAGGCATAAGACATTTGGCATAGCAGGATCCAGGTTTAGCATTTGGTGGTAGACCGGGTGTAAGTTTTGAGCTGCTGGTAGGCGCTAAGGGGATACACTGCATTAGAAGCATAAGTGCTCCAATGGTGGTAAAAATTGTTTTGATTTTCATGTCGTCAATAGTTGATTTGTTAATACTAAAGTTAGTTAAATCTTATCTACAATCAAAAATATTTTTGTGTGAGGGGTAGTAATCATCCCGCTTTTTTGCGGGAGTGCGTAGCACCGAAGCGGACGCGGAGTGATGGATGACCCGACCCGGAGATCCGATTTTTTCATCGGATCGTAGTGGGCACACCCTAATAAACAAAGACATAGGCAAGAGACCTATATTTCAGCGCAGATATCACGCAATTGAGGACTGAATTGCCTATTTTTGCAGCCAAATTTATGGAATGTTATGGCGGGTAATCTAGAAGACGAGATCAAGAGACGGAGGACATTTGGGATCGTGAGCCATCCGGATGCGGGTAAAACGACGCTCACGGAGAAGTTGCTCCTGTTTGGTGGTGCCATACAAGTAGCAGGTGCGGTGAAGTCCAATAAGATAAAAAAGTCGGCGACCTCGGATTTTATGGAAATTGAAAAGCAGAGAGGGATTTCTGTAGCTACCTCTGTAATGGGGTTTGAGTATAAAAAGCTCAAAATAAATATTCTCGATACACCTGGTCACAAGGATTTTGCGGAGGATACATTTAGGACTTTGACTGCTGTGGATAGTGTGATCGTTGTGATCGATGTCGCCAAGGGGGTAGAGGAACAGACGGAAAAGCTGGTCAAGGTATGTCGTATGCGAAAGACGCCGATCATCGTGTTTATCAATAAGCTGGATCGTGAAGGTAAAGATGGAGAGGAGCTGCTCGATGAGATAGAAATGAAGCTAGGCTTGAAAGTGTGTCCGCTGTCGTGGCCCATTGGTATGGGTAAGCGATTTAAGGGGGTGTATAGTATGTATGAAAAAAAGCTGGTCTTGTTTCAGCCGCATGGCAAACAAGATAATGATGAACAAATCGAAATCAATGATCTCAATGATCCGGCACTAGAAGAGTTTGTGGGAGAGGAGGCTGCCAATACGCTGCGCGAAGAGGAGGAGGTGATCTCTGCGGTGTATCCTACTTTTGATAAGGCGGCTTATACTAGAGGTGAGTTATCCCCTGTGTTTTTTGGATCGGCGGTAAATAATTTTGGAGTGCGTGAGTTGTTGGATTGTTTTGTTGACATTGCACCTTTTCCATTGCCACGTCCTACAGAGGAGCGTATGGTAGATCCTCTTGAAGAAAAATTTTCTGGTTTTGTATTTAAGATTCATGCCAATATAGATCCTCGTCATAGAGATCGGATTGCTTTCATGCGCATTTGTTCTGGTACCTTTGAGCGTAATACCAATTACTATCATGTACGTCAGGATAAAAAGATGAAGTTTTCGAATCCGACTACATTTATGGCTTCGCG
>CALJVI010000152.1 GCA_937974575.1 uncultured Saprospiraceae bacterium
ATAGCTTTAGAATTTTTCAGCTCGTATTCATTTTGCACACTGAGTAGGCGATTCATTCGAGACTTCTTAGTTTGACTTTTCGTCTTTCTCTTTTTGATCAATACATTTTCTATCATGGGGATACCCATAGATTCCGATAGACCTAGACCATACATGGCACTTTGATTATAGCCCCTTGTTTTGTATTTAGATTTATGAATGGGTACAGGTATGATGGCCTCGATTTCCTGAAAATGTGGAGACTTCAAAAGTGTCCTTCCATATTTTTCACCTAGCTCCGTGGCGAGGCGAGTGGCATTTTTATATTTGATATTGTAGATGATGTTTTCAGTCATACCGCCTTTGATCATGAGCAATTGCGAAGCGGCGCTGTGCAGGCGAAATCGGCCCCAAAGTCGATTTGTAAAAGAATTGTCCTTGTGCAGATGAAAATCGGTAAAAGCTAAATTAATGTCGCAGCCAAAACATAAATACTCATTTGGCATAGGAGCAGCCTTCATACAAGCCATACAGATCCGAGGATAGAATAGGCTTACAAAATCTTGAAAATATTTTTTAGTTACACGGAGCACTCTAGATATAGCTTTGTTTTAGAAGGAGGCACAAAAAAACGCCTGCCCTAAATTAAAGGACAGACGCATCAAAACAAAACGAAAAACCAACTTTAAACAAGTTTCTTTATATAGAACACTATATTTTACTTTTTAGATCTACAGCTTGATCTTTATTGTAGATCATGCATTCATGCAGACACTTACATATGTATAAAAACTGTGCCAAGTAGAATAGAAAAGGCTTTGTTAGCCTGCCTTTAATCGGACATCTATATCTTTATAATCTCCGTCCCTCAAGACAGTAACCGTTATGACATCGCCCACCTTAGATTTACTTATGGTTTCTTGAATCTCAGGTACAGTATTGATCTCGATATTATTAATTTTCAAGATGACATCTTGAGGAAGTAGGCCTGAGTACTGAGCAGAACCACCGTCTGTCAAGCTTTTAATGAAGATCCCTTTTGTGAACTGCAAACCTAACTCATTTGCCTTATCCTGATCTATTTCGGCAATAGATACACCAAGGTAGGCACGTTGATAAGTGCCATAATCAATTATATCATTGACGATTTTTTTCACAATATTGGAAGGGATAGCAAAGGAGTATCCAGCATAAAAACCAGTCCCTGATTTAATAGCAGTATTTATACCTAATAGTTTACCATCTGTATTCACAAGAGCACCACCGCTATTTCCAGGATTGACCACAGCATCTGTTTGGATAAAGGATTCAATCGCATCATTGCCTCGGGACCTCAATATTTCTATACTTCTACTCTTCGCACTTATGATACCTGCGGTGACGGTAGAGTTAAGCTCCAATGGATTCCCAACAGCTAGAACCCATTCACCGACTTGCGATTTGTCAGAGTCTGCCCACTCTAAAACTGGGAGATCTGAAGTTTCAATTTTGATGACGGCAAGATCTGCTTTAGGGTAAGTGCCTACTACTTCAGCGATATAAGTCCGCTTGTTGGCTAGAGTCACCTCTACGTGATCTGCATACTCTACAACATGATTGTTAGTGACGATGTACCCGTCTTTGGATATGATTACACCGGATCCAGTACCTTCTTGGGCACCTCCACCATAGTCAAAGGGACTACCTCCATCCCTAAAGAAAAAATCAAAGGGGCTGGGCGTTTGGGTTTGATTATTTACGGTCTTTTCTTTTTTAGCGGTGATATGCACTACCGATTTGGTAGTCCGCTTGGAGGCCTCTACAAAATCAAAAGGTACTTTGACGACACTATTGTTATGATGCGAAGATTGATTTACCTGAAGGGCCTTAGCTTGTTTGTCAACTAAGGCTTCGGTATTACCGTCAAACAATTGAATGCCCACTAGGACGACCAGTCCACCAATGACGCCCATTAATAACTGAGAAAGTATGTTTTTCATGATGTAAGATTTTTTGCTTACTTATCTTTTAAGTCCGATGATCACAAAAGGAAAAGTGAATCGTTATAATTGTGTAAGTATGTTGTTGAAATTTAAATATGGAGAATATTTATTGGCACTATATTTTCCATTATATAGCAAACGCCCACTAAGTTTTGTTGTTTTTTGCTATTTTTGATTTAACACTAAATTAACTATCCAAAATTCCAAGATATAATAAGCAGTAGGTATTGATTTCCCCCTTGTTCCCTCAATATTTTTAACTTTTACTAATTATAGTAATTCATGGAATATCAGGCTTTAAATTCTCCAGAGGTAACATCCGTTTTAGTTCCTGAGACGGAATTGGAAAAACAAATCTTAATTAATCCGGAAGTAGTCACTGGTTTATTGTGGGGTTATCCACGTTTTGGGCATCCAGAGGGAAAGGTGCTTTATCACGTCAAGGAAATTTTTGAGAATATCGATAAAATCAACCCTAATCCAGAATTAAGAAGAAAGTTAAGAATCCTAGCACTAACGCACGATACTTTTAAGTATCAAGAAGATAAAAAAGATCCAACAAAGCATCATGCACATATAGCTTATGATTTTTTGAGTGGCTATATGGATGAGGCAGATGTATTGGCCGTAGTAAAGACACATGATGATGCCTATTATGCCTGGAGGTCAGATTACGCCTACAGAGACCCAGAGACAGCCAAGGAGAAATTTGATAACTTACTGAGTATAAATGAGAATCACCTTGATTTATACTATTACTTCTTCGTTTGTGATACCAGAACAGGAGACAAAAACCAATCTCCTATCAGATGGTTTGAGAAAAAAACCAACTGGAAAAATAAAATCAAAATATAGCATTCATAAACTGATGCATAAATATTACATAAATTCAGATATGTTTGCTAATTTTAAAGTCTAATGTCAGATAATCAAGTACTTTCCAAGTCTGAAAAAGATAGTATATTCGAAAAGGAATTTTTGCCTCACGCAGATGCATTGGTTACTTTTGCCTATCACCTGACTTTATTTGACTCTTCTGCCAACGATTTGGTCCAAGAAACCTATTTGAAAGCATATCGTTTTATAGATAAGTACGATGTGGGAACGAATGCCAAGGCTTGGTTGTTTAAGATAATGAAAAATGCCTTCATCAATGATTATCGGAAGAAGAGCAAGCAACCCACAAAAATCGATTACGACGAGGTAGTAAATTTCCTTGATGAAGGAAAAGACGCCACCCTTAGTAGCTATCAAGATCTCCGCGAAGAGATGTTTGAAAATTTAATGGGCGATGAAGTAACTATTGCGATCAACTCTTTACCCGTTGACTCTAGGACAGTTATCTTATTGTGCGATATTGAAGGTTTTAGCTACGAAGAAATTGCAAAGATTATAGATGTTCCCGTTGGAACAGTGCGATCAAGATTACATAGATCACGTAATATGCTGAAAAAGAAATTACAAGACTATGCTAAAGATCTTGGTTATCAAGATAAAAGAAAGAATTCTTAATTTAGTTTAAATTAGAAATAATGAGTGATCATAATCATAATCAAGATTTAACGAATAAGGTCAACATGTATTTGGATAATGCGCTTAGCAACGAAGATGAAATGAAGTTGCTCAACCAGATGCAAGACAATCCATCTTTCAATAAAATTTTAGTAAAAGAGAAATCTTTCAGAAAACTAATAAAGAATAATATTCCACGCAGAAAAGTATCCGACGACTTGATCAAGGGTATCATGCGTAAAATCAGTACCGACTAAATAAACACACTAATTTTTTCACTCCCTAAATTTTCGATGAAACCTTTTTCATCGTTATTGCTATGATGTACGCTAGACATTTGGTACTATATTGCCTTAGCTTGCTATCAACTACGCTTGTAGTGGCTCAATCAAGCGACAGTATATATATTCACAAGACCGATGCTGAAATTCAGTTGGATGGTATTCTCAATGAACCCTTTTGGATTAATAATCCAGGCTCGAATAACTTTTTCCAATATTTTCCCGATAACGGCAAGGCTGCTACTTATCAGTCAGAATTATATTTTTCTTTCAACCAAGATTTTCTTTATGTAGCGATTAAATGCTACTCAAAAAATGGTGACTATATAGTCCCCTCTTTAAAGAGAGATTACCAAGCCGGAGGCAGTGATAATATAACCATCATGTTTGACACTTTCAATGATGGAGCCAATGCATTTATCTTTGGTATCAACCCCGAAGGCGTTATGCGAGAAGGGACCATATCCAATGGGGGCACAGAGCGTTCGGACTTTTCCACTGCATGGGACAATAAGTGGAGGGCAGCTGTCCATAAAGGAGACAATTTTTGGAGTGCAGAAATGAAAATTCCGTTTAGCACCCTACGCTTCAAAACGGATTCGAGATCTTGGCGAGTTGGAGCATATCGCTTCGATAGCCAAACCAATGAAATCTCTACGATCATAGATGTCCCCAACAACCAGGGCATTACCAACCTAGCTTTTATGAAGCGCATGGTATGGGAAGATCCCATAGCCAAAAAGAATAAAAGCATTTCACTTATCCCATTTACCAGTGGCGGTATAGAAAGAGACTTCGAAGATGCAAGCCAAACCAAAGCACAAGCTTTTTCAAAATTTGGAGGTGATGCCAAAATCGGAATTACCACAGGACTTAATCTGGATCTGACCATCAATCCTGATTTTTCTCAAGTAGAAGTAGATCGACAAGTGACCGATCTTGACCGCTTCGAAATTTTTCTCCCAGAACGACGACAATTTTTTATCGAGAATGCGGATCTATTCAACAGTTTCGGTAATAGCAGAATAAACCCATTCTTTAGTCGACGAATCGGAATTTCTACAGATACGACCACGGACTCTAGAATAGAAAATCCCATCTTAGTCGGCGCAAGATTAACCGGAAAAGTC
>CALJVI010000153.1 GCA_937974575.1 uncultured Saprospiraceae bacterium
CGGTCTCACCCTTTCTCAGCGCTAGCCCAATACTCCTTAGGGTGCTTTTTCTAGATTCTCCTCCCTCTTTTCTCATGTATGATATGATGGATTACAAGCGACCAAAAGGAATAAGGATAAAGGGCTACATAGGTATGGGAAAGAGGGCTAAATTCACTGCCTGAGAGCATATAAATATAGGCCCCTGATTGGCCTACTTGATAAAGTAAGACAATCCAAAAAAGACTACTAGATATATCCATAGTGCATCTAGAAAATGCCAATATACCGTCAATAATCTAAGATTCAATTGTTTAGCTGGGTCACTGAAGTATACCAGTACACTTACCGGCTCTATCATTCTCTTTCTAGCATTGTAATAGAAAATAGCCAAAAATGGGATACCTGCTATCACGTGTACTATGTGTACAATGGAAATAATAATTAGGTAGGATGCAGTATTGCTATGCTGAAAGTTGATGTCATTGGAGAATAGAATTTGCCAAGCGATACACTGCGCTACAAAAAAGACAAAACTCAAAACTAGGGTGTATAATAAGTTTCGCTTGTATCCTTCTGTATCATCCGCTCGATATGCCTTTTTGGCTTGGACAAGCGTATAGCTACTGGCTAAAAGAATCAAGGTATTGGCTAAAAACATCAAGGGGAGCTTGATCGGAGGGATTTCTGGATGCTGAACTCTATTGTAAACATAAGCAGCAGATAAAGCAACAAACAAGGCACCAACACCCATCAACATAAGAGTCAACATAATACTCTTAGGATGAAATGCCGACGGCTGATAGTCATCCTCTATCAAAAATTCTTGCTGCTCCATTTAGAGTCCATTTTTGTTTTTTCTACATTTATCACTGCAATATATCACCTTATCCCAATTTTCCTCCCACTTTTTGCGCCATGTAAATGGCCTACTGCAAACAGGACATAGCTTAGAATCCAAGTAAGATTTATTTTGTTTTGACATAACAAGCACTAAACAGAATAGGCTTGTCCTTGTTCACATGAATCCATTGATTTATAATTCTTCATCCAATATATCGACATGCTTGTTGGGTTCCGACTCTTGATGAATATACATTAAGGGTATTAAGAGAGAAGACAGTAATATCAAGGGAAGGCTTGATGTCAGCGCATGATGGATCGAAATCATTATTGATCCAAGCTGGAAAGCATAAAAAGTTTTGCTTGAAGCTTCTGTTACACTGTTCAAAACATAAAAAAATAAATAAGCTACTACGATAGACATCAGACATGTTGCAAAACCCAAAACAACACCTAGTGGGTAACTATACTTTTTCTGATGGCTTATTTCTTTTAAATACTCATTGATACTAAACATGGCAGTGGCAGGTATGATTACCATATGGAGTAAGGATATAGGAATATAGTCGGAGCATAAATAGCCTATACCTAATATAAGCCCTGCTATCAAGCCACATTTGACTGTTGACTTCATACCAACATATTGGGATTGTCTTTGAAATACTGGATCTTGAAGGACATCATTTCTGCCATCTTTTCTGCTCTCGAGATCATCTCATCCGCTTTCTCTCCAGCATAACGACTGCTTACAATTTCCTTCCAAATAGTCAACCAGGTTTCAAAATGAATGGGTTCTAAGGAAGTCATTCTATTTAAATCCATATGCTTACGGACGACCGAGCCGCGGTAAACCATATTGCCAAAAAGGACAGTTTCCCAAAAATCACAAATGGTAGGAATATGCTTTTCTAGATTGAGCTTAGCAACGTCTGTGAAGATGTAACCAATCTTTTCATTGGTCATCGCTTTAGCATAAAAGTCTTCCACCAATATTGCTATGTCTGCTCTATTTTTTACGTCTTCCATATACTCAACCAAATTACTAATCTTTAGTCTAGTTTGGTATCTAAAAACGTCACTTATTGTAAACTCATGAAATATAAGCCTATTTATGAGCAAGATCCAATGGACAAAGGATCGGAGGCAGACGACCGGAGGGATTAGTGCGCAGCACCGAAACGGAGTGGAGTGCCGCAGAGCCTGGTCACGCATTTTCGCGTGATGGCCCCAAAAAGCAATAAAAAAGCCCACCATGAAAAACATGATGGGCTAGGTTTAATTCTTATATCTAAGAAGATTAAACGACCTTAACGTTTACTGCATTAAGACCTTTCTTTCCTTCTGTCAATTCAAATTCAACATTGTTTCCTTCGCGGATATCGTCGATAAGACCTGATACGTGTACGAAATACTCTGTGTTGGTGCCATCTTCAATGATAAAACCGAATCCCTTTGATTCGTTGAAGAACTTAACTGTACCTTTGTTCATTACTAAAAATTAAATAAATTATTAAAGCTGCAAGTTAGGCTTATATATAATGCCATGAAACTTTTTGCTCAAATAAAAACTTAAAAAAGAATAAAAATCGACCATTTTATACAAATTCATCGATCAAATTGCTCATTTGAGGAACCAAAGGCTTTCACCGCACTTTACAAATATTGTTATAGGCAAAGAAAAGACTTTCGCTCCCATGTAAAACAGCAATATTACTTACCTTTAGAAAGCCAAAACAAGATCTAAAGTAGATGTACTTATTAGGAATAGATTTAGGAAGTTCGTCGGTAAAAGTGGCGCTACTCAAGGCCGAGTCGCAAGTTGTTTTTGCTGAGGCATCTTATCCCAAGATAGAGATGAAAATTGATAGCCCACAACATGGATGGGCTGAGCAAGATCCTGCCAGCTGGTGGGAGAATCTCCACTTGGCAATACGGGAAGTAATGCAAGAATCTAGCATCAAAGCTACAGAGATATTGGCCATCGGAATCGCCTATCAAATGCATGGATTGGTATTGGTAGACAAGGC
>CALJVI010000154.1 GCA_937974575.1 uncultured Saprospiraceae bacterium
GTCTTGCATCGGTAGCACTTCGCTGACCGCTAAGTACTTCTTGTATTACTTTTTGTTTGAATGCTGATGTGTAATATTTTGAATCTTGGTTTGTCACAAGTTGTTACTTTTTTGTGTCAACCTTTTTCAGGAGTAGACCAAGGGTAGATAGCGGGGTAGGCCCCAAATCCTTAAAATTATTGATTATGGGAAAAGATTCAAGGATCTATTGATATATGGATTGATTATAATATGTTTGTAAAGGGCAAGTTATTTGCATGGTATAAGAGTATGTCTTCTTATGCTGCAATTTGAGCTAGAAGGCGTGGCCTAATTCAAACATTATCAACACTATAGACTATTGCAATGGGTAAGCAAAATAAATACGTTTGTATACATGGACATTTTTATCAACCTCCACGCGAGAATGCATGGCTGGATGAGATAGAAATTCAAGAATCTGCGCTTCCTTTTCATGATTGGAATGAGAGAATAAATTTTGAGTGTTATGCTCCAAATACCTCTGCCCGTATCCTAGATAATAATGGGCTTATCCACAAAATCATAAATAACTATACCCATCTTAGTTTCAACTTTGGACCCACCCTATTGAGTTGGATGGAGCGCACAGATAGAGAAACCTACAATGCGATCCTAGAATCCGACAAAATCAGCAAAAAGCGATTTGGTGGGCATGGATCTGCGATAGCGCAAGCGCATAGTCATTTGATATTGCCTCTGGCAAACTATAGAGATAAAGTGACTCAGGTAAAGTGGGGATTGGAGGATTTTAGGTACCGATTTGGAAGGGAGTCTGAAGGAATCTGGTTGGCAGAAACTGCGGTAGATACCGCCACCTTAGAGGTGCTTGCTGAGCAGGGGTTGAAGTATACCATCCTTGCGCCACGCCAGGCGAAAGCAGTAAGAAAAATGGGTCATGGAGATTGGTCTAGTACTAATAATGGCTTTGATACTCGTCGTCCTTATCTAGTCAATCTGCCTTCGGGGAAGTCTATTGCACTTTTCTTTTATGATGGAGATATCGCACAGGGAGTAGCTTTTGATGGCTTGCTGCGTGATGGTAATCGTTTTGCAGATCGCTTCCTTAGTGGATTTGATGACAATGATGAGCCGCAGTTGGCGCATATCGCTACCGATGGAGAGACTTATGGTCATCATCATCGACATGGTGAAATGGCGCTTGCTTCGTGTCTGCATAAAATAGAAACTACAGATACAGCTACCTTGACCAACTATGGTGAATATTTGGAAAAATTTCCTCCTACATGGGAGGTGCAAATACATGATAACTCCAGTTGGAGTTGTGTACATGGTGTAGAGCGATGGAGGTCCAACTGTGGATGTAGCAGTGGTACACCTGGCTGGACTCAAGAATGGCGTGGACATCTGCGTGAAGGTCTCAACTGGCTGCGAGATTATTTGGAGACACTTTTTGAAAGAGAAGCAGGTGTCTTGTTTAAAGATCCGTGGGCAGCAAGAGATGAGTACATTCATATCTTGATCAAAAGGAATCAGGAAACGGTAGATGATTTTATATCCAAGCATGCTTTACGTAAGCTTAATGCGGATGAACTGACTATAGCCATACGACTGCTAGAATTGCAGAAGTTTGCGATGTATATGTATACCAGCTGTGGTTGGTTTTTTGATGAAATTTCTGGGATTGAGACCAATCAGATTTTGCAATATGCGCTGCGTGCAATGCAGTATGTAAGGTACTTCTCGGATGAGGATGTGATGACTACATTCAATACTTACCTCAAAAATGCACCTTCAAATGTGTTTGAGGATGGCTCGGTGTCATATACCAAAAACGTCATTCCTAGTGCAGTCAATCTTGAGCGAGTAGCCATGCACTTTGCAGTAACTTCTTTGTTTGAAAATAAAGGCCAGGATACGGAGATGCACAGGTTCAGTTCGGTCATGGAGGACTACCAGTTTAGAGAAGCGGGTAATCAGCGATTGGCAGTGGGTAAGATTAGGATTCGATCAAAAGTGACGTATCGAGAAAAGAGCTTTAAGTTTGTCGTATTATATCTTGGACAGCAAAACATCATAGGCAATATCCGTGAGGATATGTCAGAAACCAACTATCAAGCCCTTAAAGAAAAGGTACTTGTAGGATTTCAGTCGACTAATCTGGGCGATGTCTTAGCTGCTATGCAGAAGTATTTTGAAGACAATAATTTTACAATTTGGCACTTGTTCAAAGATGAAAAGCGTAAAATACTCAATAAGATAAGTCAGAAAAGTTTAGATAGTATTTCTTCTTCTTTTAAAGAGATATACAATGACAACTATCAGTTGATGTCGGGCATGTTGTTTAGCAATATTCCAATTCCAACTGCATTTATGAGTGCTACAGATTTTATCCTGAATTCGGAGTTGAATCACTTCTTTGATGATGAGGTTTTGGATATCAATAAGCTTAGACATTTAGCTTCTGAGTTTAAGAGATGGAAGCTGAAGATCAATGATGAGCAGTCCTTCAGATACGATGCTAGTGAGCGCATATTTTATGAAATACGTAAACTGGCTTTATCAGATTTTTCTATTCATCAGTTGGTTTTGCTCAATGATATCTTTGAAATCTTGAACGAGTTGGAGGTGAAATTAGACATCTGGAAGTCGCAGAACACTTACTTTGGAATACTGAATGGCTTTAAAAAGGGCAGTTGGGTATTTGCGGACGAAGCATGGGAAAGTCAATTTAAGGAGCTAGGAGCTCACTTGGGCGTCAAGTTGTAGCCGATAGCCTATATTTGTTGATAAATTTGCCTAAATCCTTAGGCTCTAGGTGTGTATTATGCTCTAGTGTTTTAGTACCTTTAAGGGTATAAAACACGCTCCTTTATGTCAAAGTTTGTCCATCTCCATTGTCATACTCAATATTCCTTATTAGACGGTGCCTCAGATATAGGTATCATGATGGATAAGGCGGTTGAGGATGGACAGAAGGGTGTAGCTATGACCGATCACGGTAACATGTTTGGTGCATTCAAGTTTGTAGCTGAGGCCAAGAAAAGAAATATCAAGCCGATCATAGGATGTGAATTTTACATGGTAACTGATCGGCATAAGCAAAGTTTCCAAAAAAGTTTAGGCGAAAAAGATAAGCGATATCATCAGCTTATGCTAGCCAAAAATGCTACCGGCTACTCTAATCTTTCAAAGCTCTGTTCCTTAGGATTTATAGAAGGTTCCTATGGTAAGTTTCCGCGGATAGATAAAGAGCTCTTAATACAATATTCTGAAGGAGTTATTGCGACCAGTTGTTGTATTGGTGCCATCATTCCGCAACTCATACTGCAAGGAAAAGAAGAGGAAGCAGAAAAAGAACTACAGTGGTGGTTGGATGTATTTGGTGAGGACTACTA
>CALJVI010000155.1 GCA_937974575.1 uncultured Saprospiraceae bacterium
TTCCAAAGATTGGCAACGGCGTCGGTGCTAGCTGTCAAGAGCATTTGTCCATCATGGCTGATGTCTAAGGATTTGATCGGAGTATCGTGAGCTCGATACTCTTTGTGCAGTTTTGCAGTGGCAATGTCCCAGGTTTTGGCAATGCCGTTTTGATCTCCGCTGGCGAGTAGACCTGAAGCTGAGTGAATCTTCAGATCGGTAATGGTGTTTGAGTGTGCAGGGAATTGGTGTAAAAGTTCATAGTTGTGTGCATTCCAAATGGCAATTTCACCATTCGAATACCCGGCAGTAAGCAGCGAGCCATCTTTCGATAGACTCATGCATACTACATCGTGTGCAACGCTGTAATAACGTTGTAAAATTTGTTTTTTGTAAATGTCCCAAATTAAAACTTGCGCTCCAGATGCGATAAGGATAGACTTGCCATCTGGATGGATTACGCTTTGATTGATACTACTAGATTGGATGTCGAGAATCGGTAGCTCTACATTATTGCTAGTCCAGCTCGTGGCCAAGAGCAGAAAAGCGAATAATTGTAAATACCAGGTTCTAACAAACATATATCAATCGATTATTTAAAAATAAAATAGTGAGTGAAAGAGGGTGAAGTCTCTGACTTCACCCTATGTAGAGTGTTTGTTTTTTGTTCAAGTAAGTAGGAGGGTGAGTGAGTGTATAGTTTTGCAGATGTTCTGTCCGCTATACAAAGATGCGCCATATCAGAGTGCACTACAATACCGTAGTTCTGGTAATTATAGCATGAGAATTCTTTAGCATATGTTTGGATCCCTTTTAGCTAAAGGGCTGAACTAAAAAAATAGCTACTGCAGGAAGTATAGATTTTTGAAGAAGTAAAAAGAACAAGTAGTAAAATATGATTTCTATATTTCATCTTGCATGAGGGATCGAAAGTAGCCGACGATAGGAGGAGCCCGCGAGGGCCGAACGAATGTGGAGTACGGCAGAGCCCGACCCAAAATGACAAGAGCCGAATGAAGATTCTTCATTCGGCTCTTGTCATTTTGGGGCATGCCCACTTTATTATTTTATCAGTACTCCTTTATTGAGTACTACTCCTGTCATGTCTAGCTTGCCAGTGCATTGGCCTTTGAGTTTTACTTGTTGACCTACTGCAAGGGCAGTGCTTTGCTCATCTTTGTCTAGAGTACACATAACACCCTCCATAGCACCAGGCGCTGTAAACATAAGCACGGTGGCGCCCTCCTGATCTTCAGAAAGCTCGCTGATAGATCCTGTGATTTCGATCGTCTTGCCAATGTACTTTTTGTTGGAAGCATTTTCGTTAGCACTATACTCTGCATATAAAGCAGAGGCGGTTATGGTGTGATCCGCGACTTTGTTTTCAACACTGTCTCCAGACATGTTGAGTGCATAAAAGCCAACAGCAGCTATGATTAAAAGTAGGACTAAAAGAACCCCGAATATTTTTTTCATGTTTGTCTATGATTTTGTAATTGGTTTAAGTTTCATATTGGCAACGATATAGAAGTCTCTAGAAAGGCCAAGCTTATCTGCATTGATATTTAATGCTGAGGGTAAGTATTGGCGCATCAGTTCATTGATCTTTTGTACACTCTCTTCTTCTATTTTCATTTTGAATTTAGCATTGCTATTAAGGGTGCCGTCTTTCTCAACGATTAGGGTGCCAGTCGTTCCGGTGATTCTCTTGTATCCCCAGATGTATAAGGTGCCTTCTACCTTGATGGTGTACTCGCCAGGTTTAGTCAGATCTACTTCGTCCATATTGACAACCTTTCCTTCGTACAAAATTTTTGGCTTTTCGACTACATTGATACGCTTGTCACTAAGTACACGGTCAGCAAGTCCTAGGTCAAAGACAAAAGACTTGAGCAGTCCTTGAAATTTGAGGCTGCCATCTGTTGGATTGAAGGTAGCCGCAATCTGATAATTGTCAGCTTCCATATCCATGAGATCAGAGTAGGCATTGACTTTGACATGACCTACTCGTGTGAAGTAGGAGTTTTGCGCATGAACCTCTACGTGAGTAATAAAAGCAAAGGTGGCTAGGAGAAAAATTCGAAATAGATTCACAGTATGTTTTTTTATGGATATGTTCTAAAGTACAACGACAAAATAAGGCAATAAATTTAGAATTTTAAAATGTTTAACCTTCTGATGTGAATTCTGAGTGCTTTACCTATATTTAAAGGATGTTAGTAGATCAACATGGACGAATCATTAATTACTTGCGACTGGCTGTCACGGATCGGTGCAACCTGCGCTGCTTTTACTGTATGCCTGCTGAAGGGATAGACTATATAGATAGAAAAGAGCTCTTATCCTATGAGGAAATGCTGCGCTTGTGCACCTTGTTGGTCGCTCAAGGGGTAAAGAAGATTCGCATCACAGGAGGCGAGCCTTTTTTGCGCAAAGATTTAATCTCCTTTCTAGAGAAGTTGGCTAGTATACCTGGTTTGGAAGAGTGGCATCTGACCACCAATGGGACGCTGAGTACAGATCTCGTGGCTCAATTAAAAAAGCTGAATGTTGCCTCTGTCAACCTAAGTCTAGATACACTGGATAGGCAGCGCTTTTTGAATATTACCCGCAGAGATTTACTGCCTCAGGTGATGGCGACATTAGATGCGCTACTAGAGCAGGGCATAAAAACTAAAATCAATGCTGTGGTAATGGCTAGGCATAATATAGAGGATATTATCCCACTGATCAATTTGTCTAAAGAGCAAGCCCTCGATGTACGTTTTATTGAGGAGATGCCATTCAATGGATCTGCACGTCAAGGGATGGAGCAGTGGGACCATGTAGCCATCTTGGAGTATATCAAAAAGTATTTTCCTGATTTGCAAAAGGTGGCAGATCCACTATTCAGCACTTCTGCAAATTATCAGGTACCAGGCTTTAAAGGCAAAATGGGCATCATAGCGGCTTATAGCAGAACCTTTTGTGGTACTTGCAATAGAATACGCCTGACACCAAAAGGAGTACTCAAGACCTGTCTATATGATAAAGGTACATTCAATGTAAAGGATATACTAAGGGCAGGTGCCACAGATGCTCAATTGCTAATCGCCATTCAAGAGGCTATTAATTCCAAAGCGATTGACGGAATAGCAGCTGAAACTGCACGCGCAAAAGATATTACAGAATCAATGGCTAGTATAGGCGGATAAGTATGGATAAGATGATCACTGTAGAAGAAGCCTGCCGACTAGTACTCCAGCAAAAAGTAAAATTTCAAATAGAACAAGTAGGGATTGAAGATGCTTTAGGGCGGATCAATGCTGAACCTATCTTAGCAGATAGAGATTTTCCGCCTTTTGATCGAGTCACGATGGATGGGATAGCTATAGATTATACTCAATTTGCAAATGGCAAGAAGATTTTTGATATAGAATCGATTGCCGCCGCTGGAGCTCCACAAATAAAATTAGCGGATACTAAAAATGCCATTGAGGTCATGACGGGTGCTAGTCTGCCTCTAGGTGTGGATACTGTTATTCGGTATGAAGACATCTCCATAGATGGAAAGCGGGCCGCATTACAAATAGAACAGCTAAGGCAAGGTCAAAATGTCCACCTCAAAGGAAAGGATAGAAAAAGGGGAGATGTCTTGATGGAAGCAGGCGAGGTTTTTAATGCTGGTGCTATTGCCATTGCAGCCACGGAAGGCAAATCTCAGGTAGCAGTGCGTAGCGCGGGTTCTGTGGCAGTTCTTACTACGGGTGATGAATTGGTAGAAATTAGTCAGACACCTCAGCCGCATCAGATCAGATCCTCCAATAGTTATATGATACAAGCAGTCTTGCGAAGTATGGAGATAGCTAGTCATCGCTATCATGTCAGAGATACACAGGAGGACTTAGAAAAGACCTTACAGGAAATCTTTGCTAAGCATGAAATAGTCATCATCAGTGGAGGCGTATCCAAAGGCAAGTATGACTTTGTCCCTGATGCGCTTGAAGCCCTTGGTGTAAAGAAAGAATTTCACAGGGTCAAACAGCGCCCAGGAAAACCATTTTGGTTTGGTACTTCAGAAAGCGGTAAAGTGGTCTTTGCCTTACCCGGCAATCCTGTCTCCTCCTACATGTGTACACTCCGATATGTGAAGCCATTCTTGAGACAAAGTCTAGGCATGAAGCCTGATTATTCTCGGCAGGTCATACTCGGTGAAGATTATGTTTTTAAGCCTTCTTTATTATATATGCTTCAAGTAAAATTAGAAAACACCCCTGGCGGCTTTGATATTGCACATCCTTACACAGGAAATGGTTCTGGCGACTTCGCCAACCTGCTCAGAGCAGATGGTTTTCTCGCCTTAGACGCTACAGAAAAATCCCAGTTCAAAAAAGGAGAAGTGCATTCGTTTTGGCCATTTTGAATCTTTTCGGAATCAGAATTCACAGAATTTCAGAATAAAGAGAATTTTGATAGAAGGGAGTGTGAGGTTTAGAAATCTAGTTTGGACTTTGCTAGGATAAAGATTTTAGTTCTTAGTCAAATTGTAATTCTGAAAATTCTTTAATTCTGAAAATTCTGATTCTTACAAAGAGAGAGCGAAGAAAGAAATATCACCCTTCCAGAGTTCTCACTTTACGCAATTAAATTTTTCTACAATTCTATCACCTCTCCGAGGTTGAGAACGATCTTGTCTAAGGATGAAATACCTGATAATCTACAATCTATAAATATTTTACTACTTTGGAAGACACCAGGTATTGAAGGTTTTAGCTTGAGATTGCGTTAAGAAACCTTCACAGCCTTGCAGTTTTTGGTTCTTTTTGCTGTCAAAAAGGACAAGAAAGAGAAGATACCCAAATCAAGATCCAAGAAGCCCCTACTTCTAGAGAGCTTTATATAAAACAACAATGCCTGTCGCTAAAAATAACGACAGGCATTGCATCAAAATATTAAAAATAGAATCTTACTCTTTCAAAAACTCCATCACTTTCTCATACACACTCTCTGGAGTGAAACCAAACTTCTCATCCAACACAGTAGAAGGAGCGGAATACCCAAAGTGATTCAAACCATGCACCTTACCATGTGCACCAACAAGACCTTCAAG
>CALJVI010000156.1 GCA_937974575.1 uncultured Saprospiraceae bacterium
TTATACTTGATCAATCTTACCAACAGTAAAGGTGAGAATTTGAATACTATTAAATTGCACAAGAGCTAATCTCAAAATTTAATAGAAAAAAAGCCGAGCAAATCAATTTGCTCGGCTTTTTTTATGCAGGATACTCTACAAAGTTCCTTGCCGTCTCAAATAGCTTAACCCCTACTTCGTACTTTTCGCCAAGCTCTTTGCTTAGGATTTGCCATATTACATAGCATATGTTTTCTGCAGTCGGATTCAAAGTCTTGAATTCTTCTGTATCAAGATTTAGATTCTTATGATCAAAGCGTTGCTCTATATGCTCATCAATAATATCTTTTAAAACCTTCAAGTCAATCAGCATACCCGTTACAGGGTCCACTTCGCCAGTTACCCTAACCTCTAAATCATAGTTATGACCATGAAAATTGGCTGAATTACATAGACCAAACACGCTCTTATTCTCTTCTTCTGACCAAGAATCCACATGGAGCCTATGGGCAGCGTTAAAGTGAGCTTTTCTAAACACAGATATTCGCATAGTAGTAACTTTATCGGATGATTATCAGTACAATGTAATTAACATCAAAGCTAAACTTTTGTTGTTTACTTGATTTCGTTTAATTTGTGTAAATTTGGAAAATGACTAGTATACACAAGTTTGTATAAGAAAACATAAATTCATTTAGAATACATAAAATAACTATCCCAACTGAGAATACTTCATATAATTGTGATGTAAAATATACAGCGGGGTTAGAAAATAACAAATACTCGATACCATATCATTTCCATTTGAACTAAACGGTTCGATATATGAGAGGATATAATTTTGAGCATTGAGATGATACATTTCCGATTTCCTTTACAATATTAAGATATCGGTTAAAAAGTAGGATAAAAATAGTGCAAAACGATTGAATAATAAGTTGTTATTTGATCTTGGTATCCTACAATTATTCTGAATAATACTTCTTTTCTTATTACATCCGTTATAGATACAAGTCATTTCATTTTGATTATGCTGTAGATATATTCTACTCAAAATACTGACTCTTGCATACCGACAATATCATTCATAAAAGTGAGGCAATTACCGATCTTTTCGAACTGATAAATTCAGATCGGTTTCCGCATGCCCTTTTGCTAAAAGGTGCAGTAGGCAGAGGCAAGCTAGCGATTGCTAGATCTCTTGCACAGTATCTAGTCTGTACAGACAGGAAAGATGGTGACTCTTGCGGTAAGTGTTCACACTGTCATAAATCTTTAAAGAATATTCACCCAGACATCCACTTTAGCTTTCCTATTAACGGAGCTAAAGCAACTTGTAATGATTTCATGAATGACTTTCGTGCATTCATAGCTCAAAATCATTATGCTATCGGTTCAGATTGGATCACAGAAATCAGTGAAGGAAAGAAAGCTGGGAATATGACAGCTGCAGAGTGCAATAGGATTTCACATATCGTACACCTCAAACCCTATGAAGCGGATAAGAAGGTTATTCTTATTTGGCTACCTGAATATCTTGGTAAAGAAGGAAATCGTCTATTAAAGATGATAGAAGAACCACCTGAAGAGACTTACTTCATATTTATTACTGATCTACCAGATTTGATATTAGGTACTATACTTTCTAGATGTCAAATAGTAAATATATCTCCTATTCCAGTGGCGTTAATTGCCAAGCATGTGGAAGAAAATTTCAATCTAGATGCCGAGACAGCTGCAGTTGTAGCGAATCTCAGTGATGGCAATATCAATGAGGCCATAGGAATGAGCAATCAGGTGGAGAATAAATTTCTGCCTACCTGGATTGCATTATTCAAAAGTACTTATCGGGGCCATACGGCGGATATTAGTAAATCGGTAAGCGATATAAACGAATTTTCAAAGGAAGAAATGAAAACCTTCTTTAAGTATTGCACTCACTTTCTGAGACAATGTATGCTCCTTCGTCATTTGGCTGAAGATCAGATACAGTTGAGAAAGAACGAAATGGATATTGCTACTAAGATGACTGCTGTCATAGATGACGCAGCTATACATGAAATAAGTGTGATGCTCGATCAAGCCTCATACCACCTAGAAAGAAATGCAAATATGAAATCTGCATTGCTCAGTACTGCAATCAAGATGAATCATATATTAAGAAAAGATGCCCTTGTGGCTTAACATATAAAAATTAGAAAAGATGGGATGTACAAGTTGTTCAAATAATAATGGTACAGGTACACCTTCAGGATGTAAAAGTAATGGCCACTGTGCTTCAGGAGGATGTAATAAGATGAATACCTTTGACTGGTTATCAAAAAATGACATAGTCGATGTAGATAATTATAAGTTTGTTGAAGTCAGTTTCAAAAAAGGAAACAGAAAAGCGTTTCTCAAGAATCCTAGCTCTGCAAGAGCCATCACAGGTGACCCTGTTGTGGTAGAGGCAGATACAGGATATGATGTTGGCAGCATTACTCTTTCTGGCGACTTGGTCAGATTACAAATGAAGAAAAAGAAGGTCAAGGAAGCTGCTGTTACTAAAGCCGTAATCAGAAAAGCAAATGATCGTGATTTGGAAAAACTAGCTGAAGCTAGAGATCGCGAAAATAAGACCATGATTAAAGCTAGAGAACTGGCTAGAAATCTAAAACTAAACATGAAAATTGGGGAAGTCGAATATCAAGGCGATAACCGAAAAGCCATTTTCTACTATATCGCAGAAGGAAGAGTTGACTTTAGAGAGCTCATTAGGCATTACGCACGAGAATTTAAAATCAAAGTAGAAATGCGCCAGATAGGTGCTAGACAAGAGTCTGCTCTTATCGGAGGATTAGGATCTTGCGGAAGAGAGCTTTGTTGTTCTACCTGGTTGACAGACTTCAAAACAGTATCTACCACTGCGGCTAGATATCAGAATTTGGCGATCAACCAGGCCAAGTTATCAGGACAATGCGGAAGACTTAAGTGTTGCCTCAATTTTGAGCTGGATACTTACATGGAAGCGATTGAAGAGTTCCCTAAGCGTGCCGACAATCTATTTACAGAAAGAGGCAAAGCTATACTAGTCAAGACCGATATCTTTAAAGGATTGATGTATTACTGTTATTTGGATAACGGTGTAAGGGGAAAATTCTATGCTTTAGGATTAGCAAGAGTGAAGGAAATCCTTGCTATGAACAAGAAGAATACTAAGCCGGCAGATCTTATGAGCCTTGAGGATTACATGGCTGCCGAGGAGGAGAACAAAAATGACTATGAAAGTGTAAATGAGGTCATCGAATTGCCAGCAGAAGTTCGCAAGAAAAAACGCAATAACAAGCGAAGAAAAAATAAGGGTTCTGGAGGACAAGGTAATCGGTCCAACAAACCAAGAGATGGCCAAAAGAGTAATAACAAATCTGAAGGTGGGAACAAGGAAGGAGCCAGTACCAAAAAGCCAAATAATCAAGATAGTAGACCTCCTAAAAAGAAAAAACCTTTCAGACGTAAACCAAAACCTGGACCTAAGTCTGGACCAGCACCTAAAAAAGATTAAAACATAAAGTAACTATAATTTACCTTTACGGTTATTATATAGTAGAAAAACACACAAGAAAATGCAATACGATTTGACCGTTATAGGATCTGGACCAGGTGGCTACGTAGCTGCCATTAGAGCCAGTCAACTCGGCCTGAAGACCGCTATCATCGAAAAATACGACACACTAGGTGGTACTTGCCTCAATGTAGGATGTATTCCTTCTAAAGCATTGTTAGATTCATCCGAACACTACCATAATGCTAAAGAGAATTTTTCAGTTCACGGTATTGAACTGAAAAACCTGCAAATCAACATGAAGCAAATGATCGCTAGAAAAGATGAAGTGGTCGACACTACATGTAAAGGCGTTAGTTTTTTAATGAAGAAAAACAAAATTGATGTCTTTCATGGTCATGGATCTTTTCAGGATAAGAATACAATTCAAATAAAACCTACCAAAGGAAAGGTTCAAACCATTACCACAAAGAACACCATCATAGCTACCGGGTCAAAGCCTATCGCTCCTCCTGCATTTAACTATGATAAAAAACGTGTTATCACTTCTACAGAAGCGCTCAATATCAATAAAGTGCCTAAGAGCATGGTGATTATTGGGGGTGGCGTGATTGGACTCGAACTGGGATCAGTATATGCCAGGCTTGGGACACAGATAGAAGTAATAGAATACGGTGATCGTATTATTGCTGGCATGGACAAGGACTGCAGCAAAGAACTTATGCGTTCTCTAAAAAAGATTGGAATCAAGTTTCATTTGAAGCATATGGTAACCAGTGTAAAGGGGACAGCAAAGGGTGCTACTATCACCTACAAAAAAAGAGATACTGAAGATGAGTTAAGTATAAAGGCTGATTATTGTCTTATTGCGATCGGAAGGAGTGCTTATACTGATGGGCTTGGACTAGAGAATGTAGGCATCGCTACTGATGATAAAGGTAAGGTTCAGGTCAATGATAAACTTGAAACAAATGTTCCTGGCATATTCGCTATTGGAGATGTTGTAGCTGGTGCTATGTTAGCGCACAAGGCTGAAGAAGAAGGTACTTTTGTAGCAGAGCACCTCAGTGGGCAACATCCACATATCAACTACAACCTTATTCCAGGCGTTGTTTATACATGGCCAGAAGTTGCTGATGTAGGTCAAACAGAGGGTCAGCTTAAAGAAGCAGGTGTAGACTATAAAGTTGGTAAATTTCCTTTCAAGGCATTGGGTAGAGCTCGTGCTAGTATGGATACGGATGGTATGATAAAGATTTTAGCTGATGCTAAGACTGATGAAGTACTTGGTGTACATATGGTGGGGCCGCGTGTTGCGGACATCATCGCGGAGGCTGTAGCAATTATGGAATATAGGGGTTCGGCTGAAGATATCGTAAGAATGAGTCATGCACATCCAACGTATACAGAAGCTGTACGAGAGGCTGCAATGGATGCGACAGGAAAGAGATCTATTCACATGTAATTGATCCATTAAGTTATATAATTACAAATAGGGTATCAATCGATGATTGATACCCTATTTTTTTTGGACTAGCCTTTAGGTTTACAGGGATATAAAATGGTATATATTATCATTACAATCATATATAATTTTTTCTTTTTTGCTTCTTTTTTCTTTTTGTTAGTTTAACAAAAAAAATGTGGAAAACACATTTGTATAGTTTCGAAGGCGCATTTACGGACTAGCCGGGTTTTAGAGAACCATACATCGTTTGAATCCTTCGAAATTTTACTTCAAGCTGTTAGACGCAGATAGAAAACGAGAGTATTTGAGACTCATTAAAGGTTAGCGCGTTTGCTTGTAGTTTTACAAAGTGTAATCCACATATTTATTCACATTAATTCAAAATTATGGAATTTAAATTTAAAATGGGGACTGACATGAGTAAAGCTTGGTTCGATTACTGCTTACTTAACGATCAATTTGAGGTTATGTCAAAATCGAGAGTTAAAAACAATGCTGATGCAATAACTAAATTTATTGAGGAGCTATTAAGTTCTAATCTAGTAGCTTCCATAGGTGAGATTCTTTTAGTAATTGAGCATACAGGAATCTACATTAATCATTTAGTGAGGACGTGGATAGCAAAAGGTGGAAAAGTAAGTTTAGTTCATGCAGCTAAGGTGAGTGAAGGATTGATAGGCTCTAAGAGCTTCGAAGAGAAGACAGATGAGCTAGATGAGCTAGATGCCTTTAGAATAGCTGAATATGCTATTAGATTTGCAGATAAGCTAAAGCTACACGAGTTGAGTGAAGCTAGTTTAACAAACTTAAAATTATTG
>CALJVI010000157.1 GCA_937974575.1 uncultured Saprospiraceae bacterium
TTTCTTTTTGGCTTACTTATTTTTTTGAGTTGCAAAAGCCAACAGAAGCTTACTAGTACATCAAGCCCATCTACTATTGAACAATCAACAGATTACAGTACATGCCAAATCAAGGCATTCAATCTGAGTGAGGACATGTCAAGTCTTGCCACTAATAATGATGAATTAATCATTCTAATATATGCATCCAGTAAAGAAGGTATGCTTACAGAACCACTTTGCTCAAAATCACTGGTGCTAGATACACTGAAATTTTCAGCTCAATTTCAATTTGAAAAAATTTCACATGACTTCAGCAAAGACCTATTGATATACCTAATAGAAATGGATACCGATAAAACAATCGTACAAATAGAGCCCACGGTTCGATTGCATCATCAATCGATCATGGAAGCATTTGCGCAACGTGATTCGAAAAAACTAAAAGAGTTGTTAGGAGATGATGATCTCTTAGGAATAAGAAAAATTTCATCAAACAAGTTCCAAGAGGTAAACGAATTTACCATCGAAGGTATTCAAAAGATGGACAGGTTTGAATATCGGATCACCATCATCCGATAGCTTCAGCTCTAATACCGCTGATCACAATATCTATAATGGCGTCGCCACTGGATTCTACTTCTTTTCTAGAATGATAATCATACACCCAGCGGGTACTACTCAATAGGGTATTCAAACACATTTGAGCATCGAGTCTTTTGATTTCACCAGCTTCCATACCCTCTTGAATGATATTCAAAAATTGCATTTCATAGCTCTTCCGCTTGGCTTTAAAATCAGACAGTGTAGGTTCACCCAGATGTCGCCACTCATCATTGAAAGAAGTAATTGCTGTATAATCGTTGCTGGCAATTTCTACATGTAGCCTAATGAGTTTTTCTATTTTTTGGATGGGAGACAAATCTTGGGCATTGATATCGATCATCCCAGATGAGAATTTATCCGCATTTTGCATACAGATTTCTCTCAGAATTTCTTCCTTTGATCCAATGTGGTTGTACAAACTAGACGCTTTGAGGTCTACAGCCTCCGCTAAATCTCTCATAGAAGTGGCCTGATAGCCACGATCCCGAAAGAGCTTAGCAGCAGCATACAAAATAGTTTCTCTTTTATTAGACTTTGCCATTAGAACAGCTTAGGCATCAAAATTAACAGTAACCTCTTTGCTCTTGGGTACAGCTTGACAGGTGAGGATGTAGCCTGCATCTATTTCATCTTGCTCCAATCCATAATTGACTATCATCTCCACCTCACCACTTTCCAGCTTGGCTTTACAAGTACAGCACACGCCTCCTTTACATGCAAAAGGAAGGTCGGCTCCATTGGCAAGAGCAACATCTAGGATCATCTCATTGGACTTATGCATATTGAATATATGTTCATGCCCATCTAGGATCACTTTGATCTTTGCGTTAATTTCTTGGACTGGCTTATCAGCAACAGCCTTCGCACCAGATTCTGGTCCTGTGGTAAACAATTCAAAATGTACATGTGCCTCATCTACCTCCACACTATTCAAACTAGCTCGTATATCCTGAATCATTTGATAAGGTCCGCATAAAAAGTACTCATGATCCTGATCTTTTCTGACCAGCATACTGATCAGCTGATCACACTTAGCCTGATCGATTCTACCACAAAACAAATCACTTTGCAGCATCTCACGACTCATAATATAATGTACTTTGAGTCTTGCAAGATTCTTATTTTTTAAAGCTTCTATTTCTTCCTTGAAGATTACACTCTCTGTAGTCTTATTTCCATAGAATAGCGTAATGACACTTTCTGGTTCGATGGCAAGTACTGACTTCATAATAGAAAGCATGGGTGTAATACCTGATCCTGCTGCAAAGAGCACATAACTCTTGGCTTGAGCAGAACTTAGCTCTGTATAAAACTTACCTGCTGGAGTCATGACTTGCATGGTATCTCCTGCTTTGAGCGACTCATTGGCAAAGGTCGAAAACTTACCCCCTTCTACTTTCTTAATCGCCACTCTCAAGTCTTTTTCTAAGACACCCGAACAGATCGAATAGGAACGTCTGAGATCTTCATCATTTATAGTAGCACGCAAGGTCAAGTATTGTCCTTGAATAAATTCATAGTCTGCTCTCAATTCGTCCGGTACATCGAATGCTACAGATATACAATCCGAAGTTTCTCTACGAACCTCTTTTATAGTAAGGGTATGAAATTTAGGCGCCATTTATATACGAATGCTTGTTCGTAGTAAAGATAGGATAATTAATCAAATCGAGACATCTGAATTAGGCTCTTCATTAGATTCATTGATATTCATAAAGATTAGCTTAATTTAGGGTATGGCAATAAGATTAATAATATCCATCTACCTCCTTTTCACACTAATGCTCTTGTCTTGTGAGGAAAAGAGTATGGACAGTCAGGCTACTCAAATTGTCAAAAGAGCTATCGAAGCACATGGTGGTATGCATCATTGGGAAAATATAAAAACACTTCAGTTTCGCAAGAAGACATGGCTTTATAAAGCAGATAGTACCTTAGAAAAAAGGAGCGATGAACTGCATGTGCTACATCAAAAAGAAAAATTAAATGGCACGATTCGCCCTTTTGACACTTCGGACAAAAGCTATGCTATAAACTTTGCCGATGGAAAAGGAACCAAGACGCTGTCTGACACAATTGTAGATGGCACCAATCCGTTCTTAGCCTCCCACTTTGTCGTAAACCAACCTTTTAAAATGCTAGATCCAGGAGTGGAGTTATCCTACCTCGGAA
>CALJVI010000158.1 GCA_937974575.1 uncultured Saprospiraceae bacterium
CCCGATGCTGATGGCAGACGTATAGAGATCGTCTGCGCCAACTGCAAAGGTCATCTTGGACATGTATTCAAGGGAGAAAACTTTACACCAAAAAATTTGAGGCATTGTGTGAATTCAATTTCTCTAAATTTTTCTCCTGGAGAGAAGTAGAATCTAGGAATAGTTCTTTTTATAAATGGAGGGATAAATCATCGTGTGGTGATTTATTCCTCTTTTGTTTTGGGAATGCTTTGTGTCGTTCCTTTGCCATATTGCCAAGTTGATTCTCTCTTCTCACCTTTCCTAGTTGGATAAACTTAGGTGTCTTGTGCAAGTATGATCAGCTTCTTGTACTTTCTTTCTCTCCAAAAATTAGAAGTCGAAAATAAATCAAGCTCAAAAACCCAATTCCCGCTGCCACTCCGATAGCAATAGAAGGATTCACTGACAATGACAATGCTACACAGTAAGCTAGAATAATCAAAGCTAACATCCTAACTATCTCAAAATACCAAAGCCAATTGGCTGATCTTTCAAACATAAAACTGAAGGACAGTGTGGTCATAACTATCCATCCGGCATAAGCAGCACGTAGAGCTAAATCCATATCCTTTTGGATAAAAAAGAAAACGGGTACTAGAACTAAAAGTATTAGAAAATGCGCAAGCACATACTTGGATCTTGATGGAAGGACTTCAGTCTGGTATTTTTTATAATCGGCTGCTGGTTCCTGCGGTATCAATGCGCCACCCAAATAATCCGGCTGCCAACCCGGTTTTTTGAATAATATTTTGAGCGTATCTTTCAAAGATCGAGATTTGCTCGTTGTTTTGAATAAATAAATGTAGTGCGAAAAATTGGCGTAAACTGGATTCCAACTTTTCAATGGAGTTGTAACACCATACGTAGGACGCTCCTCCTCTTGCTTGAATGTTCCAAACATTCGATCCCAGGTGATGAATACGCCTGCAAAGTTTTTGTCTATTTATTTTGGATTTCTTCCATGATGCACACGATGATGTGAAGGCGTATTGAATATCGCTTCAAACCACATCGGCATTTTTTTGATGTGCTCCGTATGTATCCAAAATTGATACAATAAATTGAGCCCTCCAACCAATAATAACATCTTAGGATCAAAACCCATCAGCGCCATTGGTAGAAAAAATGGAAATCCCCAAATGAATCCTGTCGAAGTTTGACGCAGGGCTACTGATAGATTATAGTCCTCACTCTGATGATGTACCACATGGCCTCCCCAAAATAAATTTACCGTATGTGCTAGCCTGTGCTCCCAATAGTAAGCAATGTCGTAAAAGATAAAAAGCGCAATAAAGGTCCAAGTATTGTTGGGTAAATGGTGCAATGCAAAATGCTCATAAACCGCTGCATAGATTCCGATCTTGATGATACTAAAAAACACGCCCGTCGTCTGCTGCAGCGTACCTGTACTGATATTGGTGATGGCATCGCTAAGACGGTAAGTCTTCTTATCACTGATGGCTTCATAGACCAACTCTAGAGCCATGAGACCAAAGTACATAGGTATTGCCAAAACCGTGATAGCTATCATATCTGTAAGTTATATATTTTGCAGCAAAATTTGAGCACATCTAATCTCAAGAACAATAAATATGAATCGAGAATTAAGGATTTGACGCCCGAATCCCTACCTTGCTACAAATAAGGAAATACTATGACAAAGGACAGCAATGGTAATGAACTCAAAGAAGGAGATTCTGTAATGCTCAATAGAGACCTCAAACTCAAAGGAACCAACACTAATCTAAAAAGAGGGACGGTATTCAAAAATATTCGCATCCTTGAAGACGATGAAGACAATATTGAATGTAGGTCTGGTAAAACTACATTGGTGCTAAAGACTCAGTATTTGAAAAAGAAGTAGTTATTCTAATGAAGAAGTTCCTTTATTCCTTATTCGCATTGATTGCCTTGCCATGCATCATATACTTGGTAGGGCCACGTGTGGATTACCCAGAGATGAACTTCAACATTGCAAATTTGGATTATCAGATTCATGAACTCGATGACTTCTTAACGGATAAAGAAAAAGGGATCGTCAATCTCAAAGACGATAACGAATCTCGTATTATCTGGGCGGACAGCACTAAGACAAAGTCAGAATACGCGATAGTATATCTACATGGCTTCTCTGCCTCTCCTATGGAAGGCAAGCCTGTACATCTCAACTTTGCCAAAAAGTACGGTATGAATATGTACCTACCTAGACTAGCTCAGCATGGCATCAAGGATAGAGAAATTTTCAAAACGCTAACTCCTAAGCTATTAATGGATGAGGCCAAAGAAGCAGTGGCTATTGGAAATTTGATTGGCCACAAAGTAATCTTGATGTCTTGTTCTACGGGAAGTACATTGAGCATTCCCTTGGCTGCAGAAAATCCAGAGTTGGTAGATGCGCTGATTATGTTTTCTCCAAACTTTGCCCTTTTTGACAGCAAGGCAAAATTGCTTACTGGCCCCTGGGGCTTACAACTTGCCAGAAAAATACAAGGTTCGGATTATAGACAACTCAATATGCCTCTTCCTGCTCATCAGTATTGGACTATGGAGTATAGACTCGAAGGGGTCATTGCACTCCAGTCACTCATAGATCATACCATGCAAGAGCAGTATTTTAAAAAAATAGAGGATCCTATTTTTGCAGGTTACTATTACGAAAATGAAGAGAAGCAAGACAAGATCATATCGATTGATGCCGTGACTAAATTCTTAGCCCTCGTAGCAACGCCGAAGGATCAGATGCAAATAGAAGCGTTTCCAGATACTAAAGCACATGTCATCATTTCCCCTTTTAAATCCAAGGATCTTGAAAGTCCTCAGATAAAGTTGGATGAGTTTGCACGAAATGTGTTGTCTCTTTCACCCGTTGAATAAAGATTACTTAGGCATTAATTTTTAACACTTAATCGAAAATAGAATACTACAGCATCATGAGAAATAATTTTAATTTGCTTTTCGTACTATGCCTTTTTGTATTTGCAAGTTGCAAACAAGAAGTAGATTATACGATCCATCAGGGTCAAAAGATAGTACTGTCTTTTAACGGTCCTGAGACCAGCGAATCGGATGCTGTAAATCCATTTTTAGATTACAGACTGGATGTTACATTCCAAAATGGAAGTGAGATAATTACCATCCCTGGATACTATGCTGCTGATGGAAATGCTGCAGAATCTGGTGCGGAGGCTGGTAATCAATGGCAGGTTATCTTTAGACCAGAAGCAACTGGTGCTTGGGAGTATGAAGCGAAGCTTCATAAAGGAAAAGATATTGCTTTGGCTTCTATGACAAGCGGTGCTAACCTAGTAGAAGTAACAAAAAGCAAGGGTCTGATAAATGTCAAAGAAGATAAAAATTACAAAGGTCGTCTGCAATATGTCAACAGTCATTATCTACAATACTCGCAGTCCAAGGATTACTTTATAAAAGGAGGCTGCGGTAGTCCAGAGAACATCTTGGGCTACTATGAAATAGATGGAACGCTCAAAGGAGAAGTTCCAAAGGCAAGAAAAGGTGAAGCTACCGGAAGTAGTGAATTGCATAAATTTCCGAATCATAAAAAAGATTGGAAACAAGGTGACCCTAGTTGGCAGAATGGAAAAGGAAAAGCACTTATCGGTGCACTCAACTACCTTGCATCAAAGGGTATCAATAGTTTGTATTTCCTTACAATGAATATAGATGGCGATGGTAAAGACGTATTCCCTTACTCCACATATGCAGAGCGTGAAAGATTTGATGTATCAAAACTAGAGCAATGGGAAATAGTATTTGACCATATGGACAAGCTCGGTATTCTGATGCAAGTAGTCTTGCAAGAAACAGAAAACGAACTCTTGCTTGATGATGGACATACTGGACGCTTGCGTAAATTGTACTTACGTGAAATGATCGCAAGATATGCACATCATACCCAATTGGTTTGGAATATGGGAGAAGAGAATGGTCCTGTATTCTGGAGACCAATTGGACAAAGTACACAGATGCAAAAAGATATGACTAGCTATGTAAAGCAGACAGATCCCTACAAAAACTGTACAACGATACACTCCCATGCGGATAAGAAAACAAGGGACTCTTTGTTCTATCTTCTTACTGGATTTGATGACCTAGATGGTATGTCTATGCAAGTAGACGATAATGCTACAGTACATGAAAGCACCATCCAATGGTTGGCTGAATCTTCTAAAGCTGGGAAGCCCTGGATAATTAGTATGGACGAAGTCGGGCCGTATTGGAGAGGTGTGGACCCTGATGACAGAGTGGATAACAACCAAGATACTATAAGAGCTGAAGCGCTTTGGGGAAACTTAATGGCTGGTGGATCTGGTGCAGAATGGTACTTCGGATCTAAGAACCATAACAATGATTTAACCTGTGAAGACTGGAGAACACGTGACCGTATGTGGACATATACTGCCAATGCAACATCCTTTTTTACAAAGTATATTCCTTTTCATGAAATGAAATCTGCCGACAATTTAGCAAAAGGTGCGGATAGCTATGTTTTTGCTAAAAAAGGAGATACTTATCTCGTTTATTTAATGTTTGGAGGTAAGATAAAATTAGATTTAAGCGGTGAAACTGGTAGTTTTAAAGCACAGTGGTATAACCCTCGTGATGGTGGAGCTTTGCAAACTGGAAGTATCAAAACAATAGCGGCTGGATCTATAGTGGACCTAGGAAACCCACCTACGGATATAGACAATGGAAAGGACTGGGCAATTTTGCTTACTCGGTAATTGTAACATTAAAACACTATAGGGCACCTCTATTAACTACCTTCTTGGCTGATCATACATTGATGGCGCTCCTTATCATTTGTCCAAGTCAAGCTTCTGCTCAAGCAGATCTCCCTTTGTTTGAACAATTGCCTTCCGCACATACGGGCGTCATTTGATCGTCATAGGGATGGACGACATGTGGAGAAGAAAAGGAACCTCCCCCTGTACTATCCAATATCCATGAAGATTGAGCATCTACTCTTATAGTATAAGCGAAAATAAAGACAATAGTAAGCTATAAGAATCTTCTCACTATGATATGCATTTACTTTAGGGCACCTCTATATGATAACACTCCATTGTAGTTAATTCTGGCTCTCCTCCCCTTTTTCCACAACCTGAAGCGACAAACAATTTACCGTCCTTTAGTATGGCTCCCGTTCCGTGACGCCCTTGTAGCATCGAAGGGTATGATCTCCATGTATGTCTTTCGGTCTGCAGTGCATCTACATGATTATGTGCAAGTTCTTGTGTATCAGATTCTCCACCGAGTACAAGAATTTCATCGTGAAATAATATTGCTGCATTCCCTGCGCGTAGATGCGGTAAAGTATCTGGGACCGTATTCCATGTTTTTTTTGAAAAATCGTAATAATCTACTTTGCCTACCAAGCCTCCAAAGGGGTTATCTCCAGTAGTCGTATTTCTACCAGCTAGCAAATATAATTTATCCTGTGCTTCGATTGCACAGAAGTGATCTCTAGTTCTTGGTGCATCTTCTAGTATTTCCCACTGCCCTGTTTGAGGATCATATACATCAAACCAATTGGTATGCCCTCCTATATGTCCATTTTGAAGTCCACAGGTAATGTAGAACTTACCATTGTACAAAGTCGCCCCAGCAGCCCCTCTTCGTCTGGCAACAGGGATGCTATCGCCCACAGACCATGCATTTATTTCAGGATCGTAGATCATAATATTCTCAACAGGAGTCTCATTGGGCCAGCCTCCTGTAAAAGCTCCTATGATGTATATCTTCTGATCGTAAACAATCGGCTGAAAGTGATGAATCTCTATGGGTGGCTTTACGCCTTGAGCCCAGGTACTGGTTTTCGTATCATAAATACTCACTGATCGAATATCACGACCTCCCAATAAATAGAATTTATCCTTCACTTTTACGAATGCCGCTTCATGCCTTGCCACTGGAGAACTCCCGTCTAAAGACAGTATCTCATTCCAAGTTCCTATAGACATATCAGACTGACACGACATCAAGCCTAGCATTAACAAGGCAATTAGATTCTTCATTTTTAATTAATTTCAAATAGTTTAAAATATTCATTATTTCTAGAGACAAGTGTCTTTCGGAGGTGTTACCAAACCAATTTGTCAAATAGCTACTAGCATATTCCTCTCTTTTTTGAAAGATAATTTAATTGAGCAAATTCATGGACAGCGTCATTGGTTGCTCAAATTCGCTAGTTACAACAATAGGGCATCTCTATTATTAATCATGTCAAAATATAAAAAATTTGTCATTGCGATATTATAGATACTAACCTTTTAATAAGAAAGGACTGGAATACTGGCAAGATCCAATGGACAAGGGATAGAAGTCATGCGACCAGAGGGAGCAGTGCGCAGCACCGAAACAAAGTGGAGTGACGCATAGCCCGGTGCCGCTTTTTCAGCGGCATGGCCCCAAAGAAAAAATTGGTATTTACAAGATATAAAATAGGATCGTTGAAAATGCGAATCCGCTCAGTGCTAATATCGTGGTCATCATGGTCCATGATCGGAAGGTCTGTTTCTCGTCGGTGCCGAGGTATTGACTGACGAGCCAAAACCCGGAGTCGTTGACATGCGAAAATATAGAGGCGCCTGATGCGATGGC
>CALJVI010000159.1 GCA_937974575.1 uncultured Saprospiraceae bacterium
TGGACTACAGAAGCATGGTGGTCGCATGGGCAATGGAGAGTTTAAGTCATATGAAGGCATCGACGCCTATCTTAAAGATTTTGAATTTGCAGCTACCTGCCGAATCACTAATTTTGAATTGACCAGACATAAGAAAAATGACGACCCTGTCACCGTAAAAAACACTGGCGGCAATTATGTGCCAAAAGCAAAAAGGTTGGTCGGAAAGGCCAAGTCTGGCGATCATTTTTACTTTGATGACATCACAGCCAAATGTCCAGGAGACTCAAAGGGCAGAAAGTTACCAGGAATGGTGTTTAAGATAAAGTAGGTGTTGTATATTTTTTGGTGGAGTGGATTTGTAAAAGTCTACTCTGCTGGAATTACTATACAAGACTATCTCCTTTTTAATCTAGCTTTGAGAGAATAATACTGGCAACAGTTTGCGTTAATCTTGCTATTCAAGAAAATCAATCAAATTGGTATAATATTTTGTTGGAGCTGTACTTTCGTTTTGGATATATCGTTTTAGGATAAACGATAAAGTATGAAATTTTTTATAACGATATCAAGCCTAATTTTGTTTGTACTCCAATTGGCATCTGCTACAATAAGGGCTCATGAACAAACCAATATTTATCTTCTTTCTGGTCAAGGAGCAGATGAGCGTTTGTTTAAAAATTTGGTTTTTGATGAGCAGTATTGTGTGAATTATATAGAATATACGACACCCACATTTGAGACTAGTCTCAAGGAATATGCATGTACACTTTCAAAGCAAATAGATACCAGTCAACCTTATGTATTATTGGGGGTCTCGCTAGGCGGTATGCTGGCAACAGAGATGTGTGATTTTATGTCGCCACAAAAGACCATTATCATCGCCAGTGCTAAAAATACAAATGAATTGCCCCGTACTTTCAACTTTCAGAAAAAGGTGCCTTTATATAAGTTGGTAGGTAGAAGAAATGTAAAATGGGGAGCTAGGTTTTTACAACCCATAGTAGAACCCAATCGACGATTTGAAAGCGAAACCTTTAAAGCAATGCTAAAAGATAAAGATCCCGAATTTTTGCTGCGAACTATTCCTATGATAATGAAGTGGGAGCGTACTCAAAGTTGTCAGGAAATCATACATATCCATGGGACTAAGGACAATACCATACCCGCCAAAAATGTAAAGTGTGATTATATCATTGAAGGGGGTTCACATATGATGACCCTGATTCAAAGTGCCAAAGTAAATGCGATCTTAGACGCTATTCTTTAGAAAAAGTAGGGGAGGTCTTCATTTGTAAGTCTAAATTCATAATAATTTGATACATTAGCTATGCTGTATTTCCAGCTAGGAATTAATGTATGAAAAATGAGGATTGGTATTATTGGACTAATGGTTTGTCTGCTTTTTGGAAGCGGTTTTGCTCAAAAGGTAGATGTTTCTAAGCTAGAGCAGCTAAAAATGAGAAATATTGGTCCTGCGGGAATGAGTGGCAGAGTGACTAGTATAGATGTTGATCTATCCAATCCAGAGAATATATTTATAGGTACAGCGTCAGGTGGAGTATGGCAATCAAAAAGTGCCGGCGTTCGCTGGGAGCCCATTTTTGATGATGCACCTTTGCAATCTGTTGGCTCTCTTGCCATCAATCAACAGAATCCAGCAGAGATCTGGGTAGGTACTGGTGAAGGCAATCCGAGAAATTCACAAAACAGTGGAGAAGGTATTTTTAAGACCATTGACGGAGGTAAGACTTGGACTCGGATGGGATTGGAAAAAACAAGAGTCATTCATAGGATTATTATCGATCCTACAAACTCCAATATCGTCTATGCCGGTGTGCAAGGTCAGTCTTGGGGGAGCAATGCCGAGAGAGGCGTTTTTAAAACTACCGATGGAGGTAAGACTTGGAAAAAGATTTTGTACGCCAACGAGAATACGGGAATAGCGGATCTCGTCATGGATCCTAGTAATCCAAATAAATTGATAGCTTGTATGTGGGAGTTTGGGCGTAAGCCTTGGACTTTCAAGTCTGGAGGTCCTGGCTCAGGGATGCACATAACCTATGACGGAGGCAACACTTGGAAGAAGTTGGATGCCAAAGAAAATGGAATGCCTAAAGGAGAACTTGGACGTATCGGAATATCTTTTGCTCCCAGCAAACCCAATATCGTATATGCATTAATCGAAGCCAAAGACAATGGATTATATAAGTCTATAGATGGAGGAGAAAAGTGGAGTCTTGTATCTAAAAAGAATATCGGGAATCGCCCTTTTTACTATGCCGATATCTTTGTGGATAGTGGCAATGAAAATAGACTGTGGAATTTATGGACCTATGTCTCTAAAAGTGAAGACGGGGGTAAGACATTTGAGACTATCCTAGATTATGGTAAAGGAGTGCATCCAGATCATCATGCTTTCTGGCAACATCCTACAGACCCTAATTATATGATAGAAGGAAATGATGGAGGTATAAATATCTCTAGGGACAATGGGGTGAACTGGCGATTTGTGGAGAATATTCCTGTAGCGCAATTTTATCATATCAACTATGATATGGAAATTCCATACAATATAGGTGGAGGTATGCAAGACAATGGCTCATGGGTAGGGCCTAGTTCTATCTGGAAGAGAGGCGGTATTCGCAATGCAGATTGGCGTGAAGTGATGTTTGGGGATGGTTTTGATATGGTTTTTAAGCAAGACGATAGTCGATATTTATGGTCCATGTCTCAAGGCGGTTTTTTAGGATACGTAGATCGAGAGACGGGGTATACCTATTTTGCTAAGCCTTTGCATCCAGAAGGAATTGAGCTGCGCTTCAATTGGAATGCTGCAATAGCTCAAAACCCTTTTGATAAAGAGAGTATATATTTTGGATCTCAGTTTGTACACAAGAGTATGGATTGTGGTAAGAGTTGGGAGATTATTTCTCCAGATTTGACGACAAATGATAGCACAAAAATACGTGCTGGATTTAATACTGGAGGCTTAACGCCTGATGTGACTCGTGCTGAGAATCATGCAACTATTTTAGCCATTCAGCCAAGTCCTGTAGATAAAGATGTGATTTGGGCGGGGACGGATGATGGCAAGCTACAGCTCACCAAAGATGGAGGCAAGAACTGGACAAACCTTGCTAGTCGAATGACTGGTGCTCCTGCCAATTGCTGGATACCCTATATAGAAGTATCGCAAAAGAATGCAGGAGAAGCATTTATTATAGTCAACCATTATCGCCAAAACGATTGGAAGCCATATGCCTACCATACCACCAACTACGGGCAGACCTTTACCCGAATAGCAGGACCAGATCAAATCAAAGGCCACACCCTATGCATAGTGCAAGATTTGGAAGAGGAAAATCTTTTGTTCATGGGTACCGATTATGGCCTTTATTTTTCGATAGATAAAGGGAAAAATTGGAATAAATGGATGAAGGATTATCCATCGGTGTCAACTAGAGATTTAAAGATTCATCCGCGAGATCACGATCTCATAGTAGGAAGTTTTGGAAGAGCTGCTTGGATATTTGATGATATTGGCGTGTTTAGAGAATTGGCAAAATCCAATGCTAAGCTATTGAATAAAGATTTCAAAGTGCTGTCTTCTACTGTTGGATATCAAGCCAATATAAGGTCAGTGGATGGAGTCAGATTTACTGCAGATGCTAATTTTATAGGAAAGAACAAATCGGCAAATCCAATGATTACGCTCTGGGTAAAAGAGGAGGAGAAAAAAGCTAAGGCTGTACTACCAGACAAGTCGAAAGCGAAGAAAAACAAGAAAAAAGGAAAAGAAGTAGCGTCTAAAATAGATAAGGAAACGAAAGATAAAAAAGATAAAGGCAAAAAGGCATTTTTGAATATTATAGATACCAATGGGGATACGCTCAGAACCTTCTCCCGTGAATTGAAGCCAGGGATGAACCGTATCCAATGGAGAATGAATAGAGACGGAGTGCGCTTCCCATCGTGGAAGGAGCCCAAAAAGGATAGTGACCCTCCTGGTGGTGGCGCACAAGTAGTGCCTGGAACATATAAAATGGTCTGCAATTATAAAGGTCAAAAAGACTCCATCATGGTAGAGGTAAAGTTGGATCCGAGGCTTAATATTTCTGCTCAACAAGTAGCTCAAAAGGAAGTCATGGTAAAAGAGTTTTACAGCACCATAGAGATTGCTAAAGCTGCTTTTGATAGACTCAAAGAGGCGGATAAAACCATCAAGCTTGTCAATCAGCAAATGGAATCTGCACCAGATACAGTTAAAACAGATATTAAAAAATTGGGATCAACTCTACAGGATACCATAAAGAATATTCAGCATCTTTTTCTTTCACCTGAGGATGCAAAAGGGATACAACGATCCGATGATCGAATCATCTCTTATCTATACCGTGCTCAGCGCTATCTTTTTAATGCGCAAGGAGAGCAGAGTCAGATGGCGGATTTGGCTAAAGTGCAAGCACGAGAAAAGTTGGATAAGGCGCTCGTTTTGATCAATAGTTTCTTTGAAAAAGAATGGCTAGAATATCAAGAAAAAGTAGAAGCTGCTCAACCTCCATTGTTTAAAAAATATACTCCAATAGAGCGGAGTAATTAGATTTTTTGACTGCCTTCATAAGTTGATCTTTAAGATTTTGATCAGCTAAGGATATACTGATGAAAGGAGCAAAATATGGTCTACCTTTAAGGTAAGGACTCAATATCTAAACGGACAAGCGCTGTGCAAGAGTAGCGACGAAGGAGCTAGACTCCAGCAAATGGGTATATGATGTTTAAATCATATACCCATTTGCTGGAGGCCGAACGAGTAGTGAGCTCTGTAACATAGCGACCCCCGCGAGCGCAAGGCAGTCGGGCAAGCAAAAGGGGAAGGCCCCAAAATATCTGTCTTATAAAACTAACTAGCTTTTTGTATTTTTGAGTAAAAATAATCTATTGGATATTCATAAGCGGAGATTTTTTTTGCAGCAATTATTGAAAGGTGGTACAGTTGCGATGACTTACCCATGGCTCCTTTCCTATGATGAGGTGTTTGCTGATCTGGAAGAGGAGGGCAATGACGAGCGGTATTGGAAAAAAGTTCACAAAGAATATGACATAAAGAGCGACTATATCAATCTAAATAATGCTGGCTGTAATCCGCAGCCTAAAGTAGTGCGAGAAGCAGTAGCATATTATGAGGACTTGTGCAATCAGTTGCCTTCCTATTATATGTGGACTGTTTTGAAGAAGGAACGTGGTCAAGTAAAGTCGGCACTGGCTCAGCTAGTAGGTTGTGTAGCGGAGGATATTGCACTAGTGCGCAATACTACGGAGGGATTGCAAACCATAATCTCTGGGATGCAGTTTGAAAATGGAGATGAAGTAGTACTTAGTAAACACGACTATCCGCACATGAAATTTGCATGGAAGCAACGTGCAAAAAGAGATAAAATAAACTTGAAGTGGGTATCTCTGGACTTGCCTAGTGAAGATAAAGATTACTTGATAAACCAGTATGCCGAGCAGATAACAGAAAAGACAAAGCTGGTGTGCATTACGCATATTACCAATTGGAATGGACAAGTAATGCCTCTAAAAGAAATTGCAAAAATTGCAAAGGCAAATGGGGCTGAGGTACTTGTAGATGCTGCACATACGGTCGGGCAGAGACCTATCCATATACAAGAGTTGGACATAGACTATCTAGCCAGTAGTTTGCATAAATGGATAGGTGCGCCATTTGGTACTGGACTACTTTATGTAAGCGAAGCTAAACGAAAAGATATTTTTCCTTTGTTTGCAGGTCCTAATCCAGCGTCTAAAAATATTGCCAAATTTGAACATCAAGGAACACTAGCTGTCTCGCATGAAAGGTCCATCTTGCCAGCATTGGTTTTTCATAATAGTATAGGGACAGAGCGAAAAATGAAACGACTGCTTTTTTTGAAAAATTATATTGTAGCAGGAATTAAAGATATTCCTGGGCTAGAAATTCAAAGTCCACTAGATGAGGAATTTGGCTCTGCTATATTGCTTGTCAAGCATAATGATATGGAAGTGCAACAATTAATTGGAAACTTGAAGAATGACTGGAATATTCATACCACAAAAAGTAAAAACGAAATGCTTAATGGAGTAAGAATTTCGCCAAATATAAATACACGAATTTCAGAATTGGATACATTTATAGAAGCGATGCGCTTCTTGTTAGTAAATAAATAATATGACACAAAGAATAATTTACTTGATTTTATGCCTGGCCTGCTTAGCTGCTTGCAACGATAGCCCTCCTACACAGCAGGAAAGTCAATCTGCCCGCCCAAATAAACTGTACAAAATAAATGGGGCGACTATGGGGACGACATATAATATAACAGCTGACTTGCCCTCTTTATCAAAAACTCAATCAGCTATAGATCAGTTGCTTAAAGAAATAAATCATGAGGTGTCTACCTATGAAGAGGATTCGTATATCAGCATGTTCAACAAGTCAAAAGAAAATGTAGTCCTGCAAAATACGAGGAACTATGAAAATGAGTACCCTCACTTTAAAAAGAATTATGATGTAGCACGTGAGGTATATGATAAAAGTAAAGGAGCATTTGATCCAACTGTGATGCCTCTCGTAAACTACTGGGGCTTTGGACCAAACAAAAAAAATCCAGACCAAATAGATGAGGCTAAGCTAGAATCCATACGAGCGGATGTAGGCTTTGTGAAGGTGGATAAGCGGATGATATCAGACGCTCGTAAGCAATATCTAGTCAAAGAGCGGCCTGGCTTGCAATTGGATTTTTCAGCATTGGCCAAGGGGTATGCGGTGGATGCGGTGGCAGCTTTACTGGAGAAAGAAGGTGCATTGAATTTTATGGTCGAGATAGGAGGAGAGGTGAAAGTGAAAGGGAGCAATAAGGTAAATGACTTTTGGATTATTGGCATCAATAAACCAGAAATAGACTCTGATGTTAATTCCGTATTTAAGAAAATGAATCTGACCAACATCGCTATGGCTTCGTCTGGCAATTATCGAAATTACTTCAAGCTAGGAGATAAAATATATAGCCACACCATTAACCCTAAAACTGGATATCCAGAGCGCAATGAATTGTTGAGTGCTACGATTTTAGCAAAGGATTGTATTGTAGCGGATGCTTATGCTACCGCCTGTATGGTTGTCGGTGTAGAGGAGGCTAGACGCTTGATAGATAGTGTGGAGGGAGTAGAGGCTTACTTTATATTCAGCGATAAAGAAGGGAATTTGACCGAACTACAAACTAATGGTGCTTCTTATTATATTGTGGACTAAACTTAGCAGCTAAAGTGAAGATATTTTCACTCCTTGCTGATTTTTGAAAAGTAGATAGATGAATTTTAATCTTACAAGGGATTTGATATTTTTTGATGTAGAATCTACAGGTCTAAATGTAGTACGAGATCGCATCCTTCAGATAGCCCTCATAAAATATAGTCCTGGCATAGAAGAGCCTAAAGAATTGACCTTTCTCATTAATCCAGGCGTTCCGATTCCGGATGAATCCTATGCTATACATGGTATATCTGCTGAGGATTTGAAAAATGAACCGACTTTTGCACAAGTAGCAGATGAAATTTTTGATTTCATTGGTGATGGTGATTTGTCTGGTTATAATTCTGCTCGATTTGATATTCCTATTCTGATGGAGGAGTTTGCAAGGGTAGGCAAGGAGCTCTCTATGGAAAATAGAAGAAGTATAGATGTTCAGCGAATCTTTTACAAAATGGAGCCAAGAACTTTGCGTGCAGCATTGCGATTCTACTGCAACAAGGAGTTGGAGGGAGCACATGATGCCTTAGCTGATGTCAGAGCTACTGTAGATGTATTGAAGGGGCAGTTGACGGCATATGATGGTGTGGATCTTATTGTAGATGAGGAAGAAACCATTGCAGCTCCTATCAAGAATGATATGAAAGTATTGCATGAATTTACCTCAGACCTAAGAACGATTGATGCTACCCAAAGATTAAAGTATAACGCAGAGGGCGTTGTGGTATTCAATTTTGGTAAATATGTCAATCAGCCAGTAGTAGATGTAATTGTTAAAGATAAGAATTACTACAATTGGATCTTAAATAAAGAGTTCTCTTCTCAAGTAAAGCAAATTATCAAGGGCATATACAAAGAGCATGTACAAGACTAAAAAGGAGCATAAATATTATAGACTTGTTGTTTGCTTGATGTTTGTGTTATCGGTTTGTATTTTGTCTAGATGTACGGATCCTGTAGAAGGCTGTCTTGATATTACTTCATCCAATTTTGAAGTAGACGCTGATGTCGACTGCTGTAGAAAGGTTGATGAATGTTGTTGTGACTATCCTAGTATGACACTCAATTTGTTTTACAAATTAAGAGCGGCAGACAGCCTAGTGACTATTGCTACAAATACCAATTTTAGATTGGGTCAATGGTATCCACTAGAGAATAATGTAGATAGTATACGAATAGATACTTTTAATCTGTTTATTAGCAATTTGAGTCCTAACAGCTCTGTCTCAAATGATAGTGTGAATACATTGGAGTCTATCTCCACTCGAATTTCTTCAGCCCAAGGAGGCACTATAGAAACTTCTTTTGAGGATAATCTGGCTATGATTGATTGTCGACAATTTAGGTATGTCATAGGTACATATACGAGTGATTTGACTTATGATAATGTCTCTTTTAACATTGGTTTGCCCGAAGATCTTGCACAATTTGAGCCTGATGAGATTCTAGGTGGTCATCCACTGGAAAATAATTATTCTATTTTATTTGATGAAATGAGCGATTCCTATCAATCTGTTAAATTAGTTTATGATATAAAAAGTCCTGTAGAACAAAGGACTATAGCTCATTTTGCCCCTCTTAGGGCTACAATCTCCAATTCTTTTGTGACACCTGTAGCTATAGAAAAAGGTGTTGACCTAGGCATTCTTATGAGAATAAACGTGTTAGATGTCTTTAAAGGCATTATATTTGATGTACCAAATGAGGATATGAGCTTGATTATCAATGAAAATTTGATAGGAAGTATTTCCATATTGGAATGAAAATAACATTTAACACTATAAGGGTTTGTTTTTGAGAATTTTAATACCTTTTGCAGTCTTTGTTCTGCTTTTTACGTCATGTATTGACGATGAAGGCGGTTCTTCATTGGAATTTTCAGACGTAGAGATGATTCTAAAAGGTCAATATGATGGAACTCCTTTAGTGAAAAATAAAGTATACGGCTACAATAATGGGTCTAGAGTTAAGTTTTCGGCTTTCAACTTTTATGTTTCCGATTTGATGACTACTGTAAACGCAAACGAGAGTTTTGCCCTCGATGAGATTGAATATGTTGACCTAGCATTATTTGAAGGAGAAACAGCAGCAGAATCAGGTTATAAGTTGAACGTTGGACGTGCTCCGATAGGAGAATACAAAGGTTTTTCGTTTGGTATTGGTGTTAGCCCTGACTTAAACAGAACCACACCAGATGAATATGGTGAAAACCATCCTTTAGGAAATACAGCTAGATATTATGAAGATCTCAATGGTTACCAATTCTTGCGTATAGCGGGTCAGGTAGACTATGAAAGTGACAATACTTTTGATGCAGACTTTGATTTTATCGTTGGATTTGATCAGAATTTCAAAATTATCTCCTCTACGCAGTCTATTGAAGTATTAGCTGATATAACCAATGAAATAAATATTACAGTTGATTTGAGGAAAATTTTGGACAACGGCATACGAACTGTTGATTTTTCCACACAATTGAGCACCTCTGCAAACCCTTCTGATGAAATTATGTTACTTTTAAACAGCAATATAGCAAGCGCTATTACTGTTAATTAGTAAACCATAATTCATTTGAAAGGACTACCATTCATATTTATTATATTTTGTTTGTTATCCGCATGTAAAGACGATGACATTCCCGAAAGTGACCCATGTGTCAGCTTATCGGATATTGTATATGCACCTACCATCAAAGAAATAACTCTTCCCAATAGATATCAACCTATCCAACAACCTTTGGATAATGAAATGACCGATGAGGGAGTTTTGTTAGGAAGACATTTGTTTTTTGATCCTATCTTGTCTGCCGATAGTACTATGTCATGTGGCTCTTGTCATGCTGTAGGGGGGAATTTTACGGATAATAAAGCGACCAGTACTGGGATAGATGGGATCAATGGTAAGCGAAGCGCAATGCCTTTAGTAGATCTAATTTATGTAGAGAAAGGTCTGTTTTGGGATGGACGTGTGAGTACCTTAGAAGATCAAGCTTTGCTCCCGATCGAGGATCCCATAGAACTGCATGATACCTGGGAAAATGTAGAAGCTAAGCTGCAAAGGAGCGAGATGTACCCTGCTATGTTCCGAAAAGCTTTCGGCATAAATGAAAACTGTGATATCTCAAAAGACTTAGCCAGTAAGGCCATCGCCCAGTTTGAGCGAAGCCTAATTACTATGGGCAATTCAAAGTTTGATAGAGTACTAAATGGCGGCGATACTTTCTTTACAGAATCTGAATATAGAGGTAGCCTTTTCTTTTTTGATCGAGATGATGATGGAACTTTTGTTCCGGATGCGCAATGTGCGCATTGCCACGGCGGGCCTCTTTTTACAGACAACACATTCAGAAATAACGGTCTTACTTTTTTTACGGACGAGACAGCTATGAATATCTCCGATCGAGGTAGGTTTGATGTAAGCAATGATCCAGATCATATCGGTCATTTTAGAGTTCCTACTCTGCGTAATATAGAATTTTCAGCGCCCTACATGCATGATGGTAGGTTCAATACACTAGAGGAAGTTATGGATCACTATATATGCGGTATCCAGCAGTCACCAACTTTGGATGTTTTGATTATTAACCATTGCGATCCAGAAGACCCTGTTGAGTTTCTGAATGAGCAGGCAAAGGAGGATATTATTGCATTCATGAAAACCTTGAGTGACACTACGTTCTTTAATAACCCTGAATATCAGTCTCCTTTTTAATCTCCACTTAGTTTCTTTCAAAAAACTAAAATTACTTTATTTCGTCTGAATTTGACCTTGTTTAGGGGCATCTTGTACCTATTATCCTTGGGGTCGAGTCGTCCGTTCATGCCGCTTATCTGGATAAAAAATCGGGAGCGGACCTACTTTCATCGCTATGCATCTAATGTTTTAAATATTAAATGACATCAGCCTTCACGTGCTATATCTATTCGATTCGCACTTATTCTATTTCAAATTTTCTCGTATTAGGTATTCTTACAATACCAATGGAGGATGTCCTATTTTCATTGAAGCTCTACTCAAATTGATGAAACTATAGGTGTCACATTTTCTCATAAACCTGTTCAAAGTGAAGACTACTTTATGTGCTTCTTGTCTGAGTAATTAGAAATGATTACATCCCCTCTCGTAGAAAAAGTATTTTAAAAAGACGGTATTTAATACCAAGCCCCCCGCTTGAAATTTTATTTAAACCGCATTACACATGAGAGTAGTCTCGACCTTATTATTCGTTTTAGCACTTTGTGCAAATACATTCGCACAGCAGTCCAAGTCGCTCCAGGACCTTAGAAGTGAAGCAGCAATTAGCCTTAAATTTGATGTCATCCCAACAGCCACGGAAATAAAGCGGCTAGAAAGCATGGGCCTTAAACTTGCAAGTTACTTAGGTGACAATACCTATGAGGTAGTTGTAGCCAAAGGCGCGGATCTTGAAAAAGCTAAGAAAGCTTTTACGGCAGTAGAAAGTCCAATGCGCAAATCATATAATGGAATTGCAGAAGATATCACTGCGAAGAGAATTCCTCAACACGCTACACATAATAATGGAACATTAGATATAGCCATTACCTTCAAGCAAGAATTGAATGCAGAGACGGTAGCTGTATTTCTAAAAGAAAATAATGCAACTCTAGTGAGGAATATAGCCAAAGGACAGGTGGTCGTTCTGAATGTTGCTAAAGATAAGGTACAAAGTATAATAGATGAACCATTCGTATTGAATGTAGAATTTGAGGAAGAAGAAGTAGCCTCTTTAAATTTTGAAAACAAGAGTATTCATGGAGCACATTATGTGCATAAGAATAGTGTCCCAGGAATGGAACTAGATGGTGCCGGGGTTGTAATTGGTGTTGGTGATGGAGGGAGACTTGGTGAGCATATCGATTTTGGTCCGAATGTAATAAAAGAGACTCCTGACTATGCTGAGAATTTTGGACAGCATGGCGATCATGTTGCAGGTACTATTGCAAGTCTTGGAAATCTTGATCCAAAGCAAAGTGGTTTTGCTGCAGAAGCTAGTTTAATTATCGAAAAGACCAGCAATATTATCTATGGCGCTGAGGAGTATTATGATAACTATGGAATGCTATTGACCAACAATAGTTATGGGAGTTCTTTTAACTGCGATGACAATGGATCGTATAATTATACCAGCTTTACTTTAGATAAGCAACTGAGAGACATGCCACACTTGATGCATGTTTTTGCTGCTGGTAATAATGGTGCTGCTACTTGTGATGGATTTCCACAGGGCTTCAATACCGTACTTAAATATTATGGTTCAGCAAAAAATGTATTGACCGTAGGATCGGTTGATGAAGGTTTAGAGTTGGCGGGTTCATCAAGTAAAGGGCCAGTAAAAGATGGCCGAATCAAGCCTGAAATTTGTGGAGTAGGCGTAAATGTAACTTCCAATGGCAGAGAAAACAATTACATTGCGATGTCTGGTACCAGTATGGCTGCTCCATCAGTAACGGGGTCTATGGCTTTGATGTACCAAAAATACGAGCAAGACAATGGCGAAATAGCTAGAGGAGATTTGATGAAAGCAATTATTTGTAATTCTGCAGATGATATGGGAGTAGAAGGTCCAGACTATAGGTTTGGATTTGGATTGGTGAATACTTACAGAGCTGTAAAGACGATTGAAGATGGTCATTATATTCTCGGTGAAGTGGAAAACAGCCAGAAATCAAATCATATCCTTTCCGTTCCAGCGGGCGTAAAGGAGGCTAAGTTTTTATTGTACTGGAATGACAAAGAGGTGACAGCAGGTCCAGATAGAACACTTGTGAATAACTTAGACATAGAAATTATCTCACCAAATGGGGAAGTGATCTTACCATGGGTACTAAATCATAATTCTTCCAATGTGGATGAGCCAGCCAAACAAGGCGTTGATAACCTAAATAATATAGAACAGATTACCATTCAAAATCCTTTAGCAGGAGAGTATACTTTAGTCGTAAAAGGAACCGAGGTGCCTTTTGGACCACAGGCATTTGCTGTAGCTTACGAGATGAATAAAGAAGAGATTCTACTTACTTTTCCAGCAGGTTCAGAAAGCCTAATCCCAAATGACAAATACGCTATAGCATGGATGGCCAATAGAGGAAATACCAATAGTTTTAAACTGGAGTTTTCCATGGATGGAGGTAATACTTGGGATCTGATAGTAGATCAAATTCCAGCTGATCACAGAACCTATGAATGGAGAACACCTAATATCATTACTCAGAACGCTAAGATTAGACTGTCTATGAATACCACAGACCTGGAGCATAGCAATGAACAGGTGTTCAATATATTAGGAAAGCCAACAGCGCTGACTGCGATACCTGTATGTAAGGAAACCATACGTTTGGTTTGGGAAGAAAATAATACCGCAGATCAGTATGTAGTATATATGCTAAAGAGTGGCCGTATGGAAGTGATTGGAGAGACAGACCAAAAGCATATGGATGTAGAGTACTTATTTGAAGAAGGCCAAGTGTATTGGTTCAGTGTAGCCAATAAAATGAATCTTGGCAACGAGGGAGAGCGGGTCATCGCTATTTCTGCCACAGCTAAGTTTGAGCTGGAGTGCGATCGTGACAACGATGGTAAACTCATTGACATCAGAGATATGCAGAACGGTAGAGAATTTACCAATCTTAGCTTAGGAGAGGCAAGCTCTTTTGGAGTACTCATACAAAATAATGGTAACAACGAATTGAGCAATTATGATGTATCTGTACAGATAAATAGTGAAAAGACATTTAATGAAAAGTATACAGGAACACTACAAAGTGGTGAAGAAGGGGAGTATGAATTTGACAATACTTTCGATTTTTCTGCAGTAGGAACTTATGCCATTGATACATGGATGTCTCATCCATTGGACAATTTGCATTACAACGACAGTATAGTCGGTCAGGTAGAGATAAAGCAACTGCCAAATGAGCCTGTTAGTTTGCCGCTTCAGTTTGATTTTGAAGAAACAGTAGACTTCTACCATCCGCAGACCAGCATCGGTCTAGGAGACTTGACGCACTTTGACTTTATGAAAGGAGAGGTGGTTGCGGAGTCATACACCGAATCTATGGGCAATATGAATTATATCGTATTGGAAAACCATGAGCATGCTACCGATGAGGCGAATGCTTATATCATGACCGTCAACATGACCGACTACGAAATGGCTAAAGATGTAGTGCTTTCATTTGATAGCAAAGTATTTAGTGAAGATTTGGCAAAGGGTGCTGAAGTATGGTTGAGAGGCTCAGATAGAGATGAGTGGATCAAGCTAATGGATATTGAGAATGACAGAGAGTGGGTGTCTATAGAGAATGTAGAGATCAACGCAGCATTATTGGCCAACTATCAAGTAATGAGCACAAGCACACAAGTAAAATTTGCACTTCATAGCAAGGGATCTATATCATTGGATAATATCCAATTGGATCTTTTACATAAAGAAGAAGTTGTTGAAGAAGCCGAATACAGTATCGTAGATGTATATCCAAATATCGTGTTAAATGACATTTCTCTAGAGATTGAGAACGAAAATGCCACTGATGCAGAGATCGCAATTGTCAACAGTAATGGTCAAATAGTGCACGAAATGATGGAAAATCTTGATTTAGGCAAAAATATTTTTAATTATAATGCTACTCAAGACCTTAACCCAGGTATGTATTTTATTACAATTAAGATGGGTAGCTACACAGAAGTAAAGAAATTCTCAAAAATATCTGAGTAAAATATACCAAAACTATTACCAACTTTAGACAAGGGAAGTCGCTGATTATTTCGGCACTTCCCTTATTTTATAGGCATTTGAGACGATTATTTAGTCAAATTTTGGAATTTGACGACTATTTATTACATCATTTCAAAATAATCGGCTAAAGTGTGGTTGAGGTTCTGGAAAAACAAATTATAAAAAATAATATATTACAATACCTAAATTTTGTATTTATTCTGAAGTGTGATATGCCGTATACTTGTAATAACAAAACGAAAAACGGTTAACAAAAAATAGTTTTGGATATGTTCATGGGATTATAATTTGTTGGTAGTGAGTTGTCCCGAAAAGGGGCGACTTACTATTTTACAAATCTCGAAGACAACCGAAGCCACAATTTTTTCCCTAAGGGGTTTTTACAAATAAGGATATGTTCATGGGATTATAATTTGTTGTAGTGGGTCGTAGCATTTATGTTACGACTTACTTTTTTTGTGCCTACCTCTTCCCACCCATTCTTAGTCTTATATCCCCATATTCCAAAACAGAATGTTCCCGTATATACCT
>CALJVI010000160.1 GCA_937974575.1 uncultured Saprospiraceae bacterium
GAAAAATGCTTCCAAAGAATTGGAGCAAGTCACCATGCACCTCTTGAAGTTTGCTATGAATGGCGAACACGAAAGATACATTGCAGACGCCACCATCTACATGGAGATGATGAGCAATATCGTGATCGCTTGGCAATGGCTTCAGATGGCAGTAGTCGCAAAGACCACTTTAGTATCTGGAAAAACTACTTTCTCTACCAGCTTTTATGAGAGCAAAATTCACACGATGCGTTTTTACTTCAAGTACGAATTGCCGAAAATCTTATCTGCAAAAGCAACGCTTATAAATGAAGAAACCTTGACAATCCCAGAGACCAATCCAGTCCTGTTTTCATAGTACATTTATCAGGGGCCTACCTCGAATAAAAAAATGGAGAATTACAGCTATCGCTGAATTTCTCCATTTTTTATTCGAGGTCGTTATGTTGCGGGGCTCGCTAGTCAGCTCGGTGCTCTGCATGCCCGCCATGCTCTGCCCGCACTTCCTCGTACCTCGTCACCCACTCCACAGCACTAGTCCAAAAAAAATAACATAAGTTTAATACCATAGCTATTTTTCGTAAAAATAAAAGTTGTCTTTTTATCTTATATTTGCATGTCCTTTCACACTATAAATGGACACTATTTATCAATAATTTAAAAATTACAATTAATGGGTTTATTTTCTTTTATTAAAAACGCAGGAGCAAAAATTTTCAAGAAAAAAGAAGCTCCAGTAGCAGCACCAGAAGCAGCAGCTCCAGTCATGACTGATGAGCAATATGAGATCGCAGCACTAGAAAGCGAAGTAAATAATCTAGGTATAGGCATCAACAACATGAATTTGATCATGGGAAAAAGCGTTTCTGTACATGGCCAATGCGAGACAAATGCAGATCGTGAAAAAATCATTCTTGCACTTGGAAATGTAGAAGGCATCTGCGCGGTTGAAGATTACATCGATGTAACCAATCCAGAACCAGAGTCAAAGTTCTACACAGTACAAAAAGGAGATTCTCTTTCTTTGATTGCGAAATCTCAGTATGGTGACCCTATGAAGTATCCTGTGATCTTTGAAGCTAACAAGCCAATGCTATCACATCCAGATAAAATCTATCCAGGACAAAACTTGAGAATTCCGTCATTAGTAGCGTAAACTCAAGACACTTCAAAAAAAGCCCTTACTGCAAATCGGTAAGGGCTTTTTTAATTCCACTACCAATTTAATTTAAAATGCTAAACCAAAGCCAAAATCGGATGTTTCTTAGGTATTACGTAATTTGGGATTAGATTTAGAAAAGAAATAAAAACATTTAAAATATGAGCTTTTACGATTTGAGTGCAAAAACACCTACAGGTGAAGAAATCAAAATGTCTGACTTTAAAGACAAAGCGGTCTTAATAGTCAATACCGCGACCAAGTGTGGATTCACTCCGCAGTTCACAGGCTTAGAAATTTTACACCAAGAGTACAAGCACCAAGGTTTAGTGGTACTGGGTTTTCCTTGCAATCAATTTGCCTCGCAAGAACCTTTGTCCAATGAGGACATGGTCTCAGCCTGTCAAATGAATCATGGTGTCACTTTTCAACTCACCGAAAAGATAGATGTAAATGGCAAAAATGAACATCCCGTTTTTGAATATCTAAAAGGAGAACTCGGCGGATTTCTCGGCAAAAAAGTAAAATGGAATTTCACTAAATTTCTAGTTACACCCGAAGGCAAACCGTTTAAGAGGTATGCATCTATTACAAAACCCAAGGATATTGAGGCAGACGTAAAGCAAGTCTTGAAGATTGCATAACACTACTCTACATAAATATGAACTAAAAAGGGGATCATCATTACTGATGATCCCCTTTTTGATTGACTTATTCTTTTTCAAAGATAGCAAATAGCTCATTCCCAGCTCGTGGAGGAATAGAGTTATGGCAAGGTTCCAGCACTTTAACTTTAAAGTGTGGATCAAAATAGTTGAGATATAATTCCTTATTACCTCCAAAGGGTCTTTTTTCCATATCGCCAGTCAATGGCATATTAAAATAAACACCAACCAATTTTCCACTTGGTTTTAAGAGTGTATTCATCTGCTTTACATAAGCACGACGATTCTCTTCCGTAGGTGGAAAGGAACAAAAAAAGGTTTGTTCGATAATTAAATCATACTGTCCATGATGAGTAAAGAAATTATCTTGGATCAATTGCTTAGAAGGAAAATCTGGATTTCTATTTTGAAAATCCACTAATGGATGACTAGAAATATCCAATACATGAGTATTTACGAAGCCTTGTTCATATAAATACTCTGCCTCGTACGCATTGCCAGCACCAGGGATTAATATCTTGATAGCGGTATCAGACAGTTGATCTATATATGTTTTTATAGGAGTAGATGGATAGCCAATATCCCATCCTGTGCGCTCCTCTTCATATCGATTAGACCAGTAATTGGCCTCAAGCTGAGTATCTTTTATATCAGACATACCTACTTTATTTTGGATACTTTCTCGGTATTAATTTCAGACAGTTTTTTTAGTTTCCCTTTTTCAAAAAGTTCTGGTAAGTCTGTAAGAGCTGTCCCTACTTCTGCTTTATAGTTTACATAATCCTGAAAAAGGATGCCTCCTACTTCACGGGTATTATTGGCTTCCCGAAATCTAACTCCCCCCTTCCCTACTTGATAATTATAGGCTAAATAATCTATTCTATAATTATCTGTTCTTATCCAATACACAAATTCATCATCGTGATCGACACCTCCTCCTACTTTATCAAATTGTACATGCAAGACATGATACTCTTGTCCCTTGATCTTGGTGGTCTTACCATAAGTTAAGTTCACCGCAGGATCCGATAGCTTGTGCGGAAGCGTAGCAAAGTAGATTACGGAGTTTAGACTATTGACTGCCCCTTGCTTTGCTTTAGCATTAAGTTCTGTTTCTTGACCATTGATGGTTCTGACTAGATTGCCATTAACTAATTGATCAAATACTTGCTGACCGCCTTTACTTTTACGGACCGTATACTCATATCCTTTCTTGCTATTTTTGAAACGGTAAAGATTGTCTCTAAAGGTAAACTGATAGTGCGCTTTATTGTATTTCTTCCCGCCATGTGCTTTGATGGTTTTGGCTAAGAGTTTTACCGAAAAAGAATCCCCCTTAGCCTTGCTTTGGCCAAATAAAAATGCGGGTATGGAGAAAAACAAGGACATCAATAAAATTTTCATAGTGCGAATTAAATTATAATAATTGAGCTTATTCCTATACAGCAGTTAAGGTAGCCATAAAGTTTAATTCCTAAAGAAATTATTTATCAGTAAGTCCCCTTACTACCACAAACAACATTAAAAGAGTCGCTTGTTAATAAGAGATATGTCTACTTAAATTATTCTGTTGTAAATTTGCAAAGGAAGTAAAAATATCATTAATGCGTAAAATTGGTTTTGGCGGTGGCTGCCATTGGTGTACTGAAGCGGTATTTCAGATATTGAAGGGCGTGATAAAAGTAGATCAAGGTTGGATCCAGTCCGAAGGCAAAAACAGGCATCTCAGCGAAGCGGTCATTGTTCACTTCGATGAAGCGGTCATTGACTTGACGACATTGACTTCGATTCACTTGCACACCCATAGCTGCACTGCCGACCATGCTATGAGAAATAAATATCGCTCAGCAGTCTATACCTTTAACACAGAACAAGCCGCTGAAGTAAGTAAAATAATTAAAGATCAACAATCGGAATTTGATAGACCTATTCTGCCCCAGGTCTTAAGCTTTGTTGCCTTTAAAGAGAATAAAGAACAGTATCAAAACTACTATTTGAAGAATACAGAAAACTCCTTTTGCAAAACCTATATCCATCCAAAATTCAAGTTATTAATGAATAGGTTTGCTAGCTCAATACAAAGTGACTTAAGCAGCAAACTGGGCTAGCTTAGGGCTACAGCGTTTTCATCTACTGAACGCCGCTATTATCTATTATATCTAGCAAATCTTTTTGGGTTGTTTTTTGTTTGTCTTTCGCATACCATGTGTGCAAAGGGATATCGTAAGCACCCTTCTCAGCCAAAATCGACATCACTATTGCTTGCGCTTCTGCAGGTCTAGGCCCGTAGCTATCCAACAAATTAAAATCTTTGTCCAACTGCAATAAAATCGGAATAGATCGGCTTCGTCCATCTGTGAGGTGTGCATCGATAAGCGCCTCATTTTCGTCTCTGTAGATGAATCGCAAATTAATCTTACCATCACTCATCTCCGCTACTTTATTAATTATCGGATTAATCTGTGATGCATCGCCACACCAGTGCTCAGTGATCACCAACCAATTTAGTGGCTGCTCGATCTTGGCAATACAAGCAGTAAGTTCCTCCGTCAACTTTAGCTTGCGATCTAAGCGAGACTGTCGCTGCCAATTTTGTGGCAGATATTTCGCAAAGGGACTTTCGTCTCCCAAAGCTATTTCTGCTTGAAAATTTTCGAGATACTTTTCATAAGAAATTGCCTTTTCGAAGTAGGTCTTGTAGTCTGTTGCTGTAAGCTGAGCTGTTGGTAGCATAATTTTCAATTTTAAACTATACTACAATTAACGATTGTTAGTGGGTGGAAGTTTTGAGGAAGTCCAACAATCAAAAACGGGATGCCTACTGAGTAGACATCCCGTTTTTAAAAATGTATTTATCTAAATTAAAATCTTGCTGATACACCTATGTTAGTGATGTAAGGTGCTCCCCAGTTTATTTCTAAACCAGCTCCAATATTATCGGTGAAATAATATCTCAAACCGAATGCTGTAATTCCGAAAGAAAAACGAGAACCCGAAAGAGCAGTTGAAGTACCATCAAAAACCTCCTCATCGATATCACTTACGTTGTCTCCTTTAAAGTCAGAGAAACCTCTACTTAGAATGCCTATTCTGAAACCAGAATACAAATCCAGTTTGTCATTATTTGCATAGTGAATTAAAGGTCTAATAGCAATTTGAGATCTATTAAAGTTCGTTTTAAAAGTTTCTGTTCTAGAGTTTCCTTCTCCATCTATGAATGAATAATCAGTTACATTAATAGAAACATTTTGATAACTGACAGCTGCTCCTATGGAAAACAACTTAGAAAGTCCATAATCAAAAGTTAGTTGCATAGCAGGAATTGCAGTTGCATCAATATTACTACTTGGGTCTACGTCAGCAATATTCTTTACTAAAGCCCCAGTCAAACTATAACCCGCATGGATTCCAGCGACCATCTTGTAGTCATCATTTTGTGCATTTGCAGAAATAAAAACTGCAAATAAAATAAGTGTGGTAAGAAAATTTTTCATTTGATTGATTGTTATATGGTTATGAATTATTTACATCTAGAGGTTATTTTTCGGAATCCTATTTTCAGTTTTGGAGAGCATCCATAATATAAACTCATTTCCTTTTCTCTGAAAATTTAGTGCCAACAATTGAGTCTCAAACAAGATCTTCCACTCAAGTTAATAAAATAAGTTGCTGCACCACAAGAGAATTTAAATCTTAACAAATACTTATTTGTACTCTATGTTAATATTTTGGCACAGCTCCATTAACTATTTTTTAGCT
>CALJVI010000161.1 GCA_937974575.1 uncultured Saprospiraceae bacterium
CGGCTCAGACGCATCCACAAGACCCATCGCCTGCTTGACAGCACCCCCTGTGTCTAATAAATGCTCCCGCTCGTCGGAAATCTCTATCTCCAAACCGAAATTATCCTGTTCTTTCAGATAACTTAAGATCTGGTCTGCAAAGTGATGAACATTCACCACCACCTTCTCAAAGCCCGCAGCCTTAAGTTTTTGCAAGTTCCACGCCAGTAGAGGCTTGCCATTGACGAGAACCATAGCCTTAGGCTTGTCCTCCGTAAGATGTTTCATTCTGGTGCCTAAACCCGCACAGAGCAATAATGCTTGCATAATCAATTATTTTAGAAACCTTAATAAAGGTTCCTTACTTTTGCGTCAATGATACAAAATTATTTAGCAAGAATTCTATTTATGCCCTTCTCCATACTGTATGGACTAGGAGTAGAAATCAGAAACTTCCTGTATAAGAAAAAGCTACTTAAAGGGGTATCATTTGACATACCTATCATATCGGTGGGCAACCTCGCAGTAGGTGGTGCCGGAAAGACCCCACATATCGAATACCTGATCCAATTGCTCAAACCCTACCTCGATATTGCCACTGTCAGCAGAGGATACAAACGTAAAACCAAAGGCTACCTAGAAGTACAAGCCCATCATAATGCAGAGCAGGTAGGCGATGAACCCCTGCAATACAAAAGAAAAAACAGAGACATCCTCGTCAGTGTCGCCGAAAATCGCACATTTGCCATCCCTAAACTGATGATGGCCAACGATAAACTTCAAGCAGTCCTCCTAGATGATGCATATCAACATCTAGCCATAGTACCAGGGCTCAATATCCTCCTTACAGAATACGACTACCTATTTACGCGCGACTTTTTGTTGCCAGTAGGCAGACTTAGAGAATGGAAGTCTGGGTACAAACGAGCAGACATCATCGTCGTATCCAAATGTCCACCGCAAATAAATGAAGCGCAAAAAGCAAAGATCACTGCCGAGATTGCACCCTTGTCTTTTCAAAAGATCTTTTTCTCTTACTACAAATATGCTGCTCCATACTATATCTTCAATGGAGCGCAACGCATCAAACTGGACTTTAATGTAGATGTACTATTGATCTGTGCTATTGCCAAGACCGATTACCTGACAGATCACCTGCAGGAAAGAGTCAACTCGCTAAAGACCTTGGAGTATGAAGACCACCGCTACTTTACCGACTTTGACATTTCACATTTACTTAGAAATTTCAATGCCATAGAAAGCCAACAGAAAATCATACTCACCACCGAAAAAGATGCCATGCGGCTAGAGCTGCACCGTAAATTTTTGATTGAAAATAAAATGCCCATATTTGTTCTTCCGATCCAAGTGGCTTTTCACTTCGATGAAGGCAAAACGTTTGATGCAGATATCAAGCAATTCTTATTAGACTTTAAAGTGTAAAGCATAAAGTGAAATTTAAAATCAGTCCATTCTTAAGGCTCTTCTACCTTAGCGTCAAATTCATTGTGAACGTTACCTTTGGTGCATTCTACAAGAAACAACATCGAATCAATCCACAAAACTTCAACACCCAGGGAGCATGCATTATCATCAGCAATCACCCAAACACCATGGTTGATCCGCTGAACGCGGTAAGAAGAATAGATGCCATCGTTCACTTCCTAGCCAATGCCAGCTTGTTTAAATCTGCAATTGGAAATTGGTTTTTCACCACCTTTTATTGCATAAAAGTAGAGCGCCCCAAGGATGTAGGCGGCCGTAGAATCAACAATTCCGATAGCTTGAACAAAAGTGCCGACCACCTTACTAGGTACGGCACACTATATATAGCAGCTGAGGGAACCAGCAAACTGGAAAGAAGACTACGCAAAATCAAAACCGGAGCTTCTAGGATTGCATTTGATGCTGCACATAGAAGTGACTTCAAAATCGATATCAAAATCTTTCCCGTAGGCCTTACCTATGAGGATCCCAAACTCGCCAGATATGACCTACTGCATAACTACGCTGCGCCCATTTCCATCCTAGATTACGAGACTTTATATAAGGAGGACAAAGTCCGAGCAGTAAAAAAACTGACCAGAGATATTCAAGCTAGACTACAAACTGTACTTTTGCATACCGAGCCAGAAGATGACGATGTGGATAAACTGGTGCAAAAACTAGAACGTATTCACAAAAACGAATTCAACAATGATCTAGCACAGCAATTTCCAATTTCAAAAAACTGGATAGAAAAATTACTACACCTCAAATCAAACGAGACGGAAAGCTACCAGAGCATAAAAGTAAAGATCAACAAGTATTGTGATGCCATCACAAACCATAAGCTTACCGACCAAGCTGTACAGGAAAAAAGCAATGTCTTCCTCACGAGCATATTACTTGTACTGGGCTTCATCCCTGCCGTATTGGGCTGGCTCAATAATCTACTCGCCTTCTTACTTCCTGACTTCATTATACGTAAAGCAGACATGTACCCTGGGTATACCTCCAGCGTAAAGCTGTTGCTCATCGCCTTCTTCTTTCCATTCACCTATTGGCTACAGTACAAGCTGGTAGGCACCTTGGCACTAGGCAGTTTCGTCCCTCTTATATATATAGTATCTACTGTTATCTTGGGCTTTTTTGCCCTGCATTACTTCCGACTCTGGCACAAACATGCCGCAAGACTACGCTGGAACCGTCTAAAACGAAAAGATGCACCCTTATATGAAGAGATAAAATCAGATAGAACATACCTTATAAATACCGTTTTCTCCCAATTAAGCCCCTAAAAACGTGATCGCACAGCTTTTTCTCATCGGTTTCATTGTCTGTACTATCATACAGCTAGCTATGTGGTGGGGTCTATTTTCTAGGCTTGCGTTTTACAAAACCCCCGAAAACACTGGCCCTCCAGCCGATACGCTGGTCACAGATGAGGAAAAACCTGTCTCCATAGTAATATGTGCACGTAATGAAGCGCATAATTTGGCAAAATTCCTTCCCCGTATTCTAAGCCAAAACTACCGTTTATATGAAGTAATAGTAGTCAACGATAACTCAACCGACACAACTGCAGAAGTACTCATACAACATACTATAAATTGTCCCTATCTTCGCATTATACATATTCATAATAAGTATGAGTATGATAGTCAGGCAGGGAAGAAGAAAGTTTTAGCAGAGGGGATCAAAGCAGCCAGGCACAATGTTCTTTTACTTACGGATGCAGATTGCGAAATTGCCAGTGATAACTGGCTCAGAAAAATGCAAGGGTCGATACAGGGAGACAAGCAAATAGTACTAGGCTACTCTCCTTACATTCGATATCCCGGATGTCTTAATCTATTTATTAGATATGAGACCATTTATACAGCTGTTCAGTATTTTTCATTCGCGTTGGCCAAGATGCCCTATATGGGAGTCGGTCGAAATCTAGCATACGAGAAACGCCTGTTCGAACTAGCAGGCGGCTTTAAACAGCACGAACATATTGCCTCAGGCGACGATGATCTTTTTATCAATCAAGTGAGTACGCAGAAGAACGTAAACATTAACATTGATCCTGAATCCTTCGTTTTTTCTGAGCCCAAGCAAAGTTGGAAATCCTACTTTAGGCAAAAGGCTCGGCACATGACAACAGGTAGAGAGTATAAGCTACAGCACAAAATATTGCTTGGCTTACTTTCCTCCTCACACTTTGGACACTATTTATTAGGAGGACTGGTACTGATGGCGCAGGGTAGCGCAAATGTTGTGATCATTTTGTATTTGATACGAATGATTTCTTTGATAATCTTATATGGCAGAATTCTCAAGAAATTGAGAGACCCATCTATGCTTATTTGGATTCCATTACTGGATGCAGCTTTTGTTCTTTTCTACGTCGTATTTGCACCTTTTTTAATGACAGGAAAACGAAATCAATGGACGTAAAAGCAGTTAAACAAACGACCCAGAATACCCCCACTCAACCAGAAGAAAACAATTTATCTGTACGTGGAAAAGAAGATTACTCATTCGTATTGAAAGCAATCGATGGTGATCAGAAAGCGTACGCTACTCTAATGGACCGATACAGAAACTCCGTCTACCACATGATGTACAAGATGGTAGGCAACCGAGAAGATTCTGATGATCTGACATTAGAAGCTTTTGGAAAGGCGTTCAACAAATTGCCTTCTTATGCTCCTCGCTATGCATTCAGTACATGGTTATTCAAAATTGCCATCAACAACTGCATAGATCATATCCGAAAAAAGCGTCTTAAGTTTCTCTCTATCGATGATCCGATCGAGCACAACAGCGCCAACGACTTTTCCAATAATCTAAAGTCAAACGCACTTGACCCAGAGGATACCTTGATCAGAAGACAACGTGTAAAACTGATGCGCGACGTACTCGGTGAGTTGAGTCTTAAATATAGACTCATGATCGAACTCCGTTTCTTTGAAGAATTGAGCTACGATGAAATCGCTAAAGAATTGGACATTCCACTCGGTACGGTAAAAGCACAATTGTTCAGAGCGAAAGAAATACTGTATAATATACTACAAAAGCCAGGAGCTGCTGCATACCTCGACACGACTAGCCGATACAATGGCAAGAAAAGAGGCAAGCAATCTGTCAATTCAGAATTGGCACCAGCCAAAGCATCATAACAAATAGAATAGGAACACTAATAATTAAATAACACTATGCAAAAGCGACTTGCTCATTAATTTGAGTAAGTCGTTTTGCTTTTACAGAAGGTCTCCTTTTTTGTTTATTATCATGGGCCATCACGACCTACGGCGTGACCAGGCTCTCCACTATATCTCGATGAAAAAATCGAGATGCCGCTGCGATCCTTTGTCTCTAGCGCACTCCG
>CALJVI010000162.1 GCA_937974575.1 uncultured Saprospiraceae bacterium
TAGCGGATGACCCGACACCCGATTTTTCTTCGGGTGGCATGCCCTAAAGATTCATTTCTGGTATATCGCCTTCTATAATGAGTTTACCTTCTGTGGCATTTTGAATGTCTTCTACGCTAACTCCTGGCGCACGCTCCAAAAGTTGGAAACCTGCATCTGTAACTTCTAGTACTGCCAAATTGGTAACGATCTTCTTCACACAGGCTACACCTGTCAAAGGAAGGCTGCATCGCTTGAGGAGCTTAGATTTTCCACGTTTATTGGTATGCATCATGGCCACTATGATATTGTCTGAAGAGGCTACCAAGTCCATCGCACCACCCATCCCTTTGACCATCTTGCCAGGAATCTTCCAGTTGGCAATATCACCGTTTTCAGCGACCTCCATGGCTCCTAGTACGGTGAGTTGGATATGTTTGCCTCTAATCATAGCAAAGCTCGTAGCAGAGTCAAAAATACTGCCACCAGGATTAATAGTGACTGTCTGCTTTCCCGCATTAATATAATCAGCGTCTTCTTCGCCTTCATATGGGAAGGCACCCATCCCTAGGATACCGTTTTCGGACTGAAACTCTACATTCATGTCTTTGGGTACATAATTGGCTACCAATGTAGGAATACCTATGCCCAAATTGACGTACCAGCCATCTTGAAGTTCCTGAGATATACGTTTAGCAATTCCGATTTTATCTAACATAATACTTTGTTGTTCGAGTTTAAGATTTAGGAGTTACGGTTCTTTGTTCAATGCGCTTTTCAAAACTTGATCCTTGAAAAATACGCTGGATAAAGATACCTGGTGTATGCACAAAATTGGGATCCAGCTCACCAGGCTCCACTATTTCTTCTACTTCAGCAATGGTAATCTTGCCAGCCATAGCCATTACAGGATTAAAGTTTCTGGCAGTTCCTTTGTACATAATATTTCCAAACCGGTCTCCTTTCCAACCTTTGATGATCGCAAAGTCCGCCGTTAAGGCAGACTCAAGGATATGTGGTTTTCCGTCAAAATAACGCACCTCTTTACCTTCTGCGACCTCCGTACCGTATCCCGCAGGCGTATAAAAAGCAGGAACCCCTGCACCACCCGCTTGACATCTACTAGCTAAAGAACCCTGTGGAATCAAATCCACTTCCAGCTCTCCACTAAGCATTTGGCGTTCAAACTCATCATTCTCCCCTACATAAGAAGAGATCATTTTTTTGATTTGTCGTTTTTGCAATAACAGGCCAAGTCCGAAATCATCTACACCTGCATTATTAGAAATACAGGTCAAATTTTTGATTTCTGCTTGAACTAATGCTTGAATACAGTTTTCTGGAATACCGCAAAGGCCAAAACCACCTAACATGATGGTCATATCATCCTTAATTCCATTTATAGCTTCCGCAGCGGAGGCAACTATTTTATTCATAATTATTAACTATTGGTACAAAAATAATAATATCATAAATGTAATTATTAAGCGCATACAAATAAGTAAAAATCTAGTTTTTTACTTGAGATTATTTGAGATTATGACATCGGAAAACATATACATTTGCAGATTTCTCAATAAAATGTAAAATCATTCAAGCACTTGATGAATATTATTCTTAAATTGATGCTCGAATTAGACATAATGACTAAGCAATACTTTTTTAACGGTTTCTATTTTTACTTTTTCTATAAGAAGAGTACAGGGCTGTTATAATTATATTGTCAATATAGATATAAAATAAAAGTCCTGCATTTTGCGGGGCTTTTTTTTTGTCAATAAGGAAGGTGAACATGAAAGTAGCTATACAAGGAATAAGAGGTTCCAATCATCATCAAGTAGTAAAAGAATACTATTCTGAGTCTGTTGACTTAATAGAATGCTTATCTTTTGACAAACTCGTTGCGCAAGTCATTGATGGTACTGCTCATGAAGGTGTAATGGCTATTGAAAACTCTATCGCTGGATCTATAATTCCAAACTACAATCTAATCTATCATAATGGGCTACATATCACTGGCGAGTATTACCTAGATATACATCATCATCTTATGACAATGAAAGGTCAATCTCTAGAAAACATAAAAGAGATTCACTCTCATCCCATGGCTCTGTTGCAGTGTAAAGATTTCTTTGAGCTCTATCCCCACATAAGGTTAGTTGCGGATGTAGACACTGCGATAACTGCAAAACGCATACACGAAGAACAAATAAGTCATATAGCTGCCGTAGCACCTAGAGTGTCTGCAGAGCTCTATGATCTCGAAATTATTGCACCCAGTATACAGTCCTCAAAAAATAATGAAACTAGATTCTTCTTTGTGAGTTCTTCGAAAATAGCGCAGGAAATTGACAACATTGACAAAGCATCTATCCGATTTATCACTGATCACAAACGTGGTAGCTTAGCTACTATTTTAAATGTAATGAGTGACTGTAATCTAAATCTTACGAAGATTCAATCTCTACCCATACTAGAAACACCGTGGAAATATGCATTCTTTGTTGATGTCACTTTTGAGCAATATAAACACTTCAGTAAAGCAAAATCACTGCTTGAATTAATGTCTGAAAATTTTAACATTTTAGGAGAATACAAAAATGTACGTTCATGAAAGGGACAGCAAATAGATTGCGAACGGTAGAAGAATATTACTTCTCCAAGAAGTTAAGAGAGGTAAGACAGTTGGCTTCTGAAGGACACCCCATTATTAATATTGGTATTGGAAGTCCGGACTTATCCCCTCCTACTGCAGTGGTGGAGGCAATGGTGTCTTCAATAAAAAACCCTGGAGCACACCAGTATCAGAGCTATTCTGGAAGGCCAGAATTGCGTAAAGCAATCGCTGACTTCTATCAGAAAAGATATTCGGTTTTCTTGGATAAGGAATCAGAGATATTGCCCATGATGGGGTCTAAAGAAGCCATCATGCATATTAGTCTAGCTTTTTTAAATGAAGGAGATGAAGTATTGATTCCTGATCCTGGCTACCCTACTTATAGCTCTGTGACCAAATTGGTAGGTGCCATACCCAAATATTACGATCTACAAGATGCCAATAATTGGCTTCCTAATTTGGAGCAAATAGCATCGGAAGATTTATCAAAAGTCAAAATCATGTGGATCAATTATCCGCATATGCCTACGGGTGCCAAAGCGTCTATAGCCCAACTTGAGGCTATGGTAGCCTTTGCCAAAAAGCATAAGATACTATTGGTTAATGATAATCCATATAGCTTTATCCTAAATGACAAACCTTTAAGTATTTTGTCTGTTTTAAATGCTACAGAAGTGGCTATTGAACTCAATTCTTTAAGTAAGTCTTTTAATATGGCTGGCTGGCGAGTTGGTATGGCATTAGGAAAATCGGAATTCATACAAGCCATCTTAAAAGTTAAAAGCAACATGGATTCTGGGATGTTTTATGGCATACAAAGTGGTGCAATAGCAGCTTTGAATAATGAAGATAAATGGTTTGAAGACCTCAATACCGTTTATCAAAAGAGAAGGAATTTAATATTCAAAATGGCAGATCTACTAGAATGTACATATTCCAGTAATGCTGCTGGAATGTTTGTATGGGCAAAACTTCCATCTGAAATCAAAACATCTGAAGAGTTTACGAATGATCTATTGTATAAGCATGACATCTTTGTTGCACCGGGTAATATATTCGGCAGCAATGGAGAGGGGTACATTAGATTTTCATTATGTGTAAGCGAAAAAAAGATTAAAGAAGCAATATCAAGAATTAAAAACAAGGCATGAATGTATCTATTATTGGAATAGGTTTGATAGGAGGTTCCTTCGCTAAGGACATCAAAAATCTACACCCAACATATAAGTTGTCTGGTATTGATAATAATCAAGCCCATTTGAAAGAAGCGCTTTCTTTAGGCTTGATCAATACCGCTTCAAGCTACGATGAATTGTCTATGGCGGACTTGGTTATTGTTTCCATTCCAGTGGATGAAATGATTATTCAACTGCCTAAGATCTTAGATCTGATAAAAGCGGATACAATTGTCATAGACGCTGGCTCCACTAAAGAAGCCATATGCAAAACCGTCGCAGACCATAAAAATAGAAGAAACTTCTTAGCGTGTCATCCCATTGCAGGTACAGAATATACTGGTCCTTCCGCTGCTATAAAGGGTCTCTTTTATGGCAAGACGAATATCCTTTGTGAGGTAGAAAAAACGGCATTTAAGCTGCAGGAAAAAGCAATTTCCTTTTTTCATAGTTTAGGAATGCGAATCCGATATATGAATCCTGTAGCACACGATAAACACATCGCATATGTATCTCATTTATCACATATCAGCTCCTTTATGCTAGGAAGAACAGTGATTGAAAAAGAAGAAAATGAAAAAGATATTTTTGATATGGCTGGCAGTGGATTTGAAAGTACAGTGCGATTGGCTAAAAGTTCGCCTGCAATGTGGACACCTATATTCAAACAGAATAAGGATAATGTACTTGACAGTCTAGAAGAGTATATTCATAATCTTGAAGACTTTAAAAACATGCTTGCTGAAGATAATTATAAAGGAATCTATGAAATCATGAATAGTACGAATCAGATCAAACACATATTAAAAGGCATCCCCTTAACAAATAATAAGAAATAGACTATGGAAAATTGGTTAGAGAAAATGGCATTGGATCACCCGCTCGTAATTGCTGGTCCATGTAGTGCAGAAACAGAAGCACAGGTAATGCATATTGCGCATGAATTAAAAGACACAGACGTCAATTATTATAGGGCTGGTATTTGGAAACCACGTACTCGACCTGGAAATTTTGAAGGTGTCGGTGCACTAGGGCTCAAGTGGCTACAAAAAGTGAAAGCAGAAACAGGGTTAAAAACAGCCACAGAAGTAGCCAATCGTACACATGTCGACTTGGCCATGAAGCATGATATCGACCTACTTTGGATTGGTGCAAGATCCACTGTCAGTCCATTTATCATGCAAGAATTGGCTGATGCCTTAGCAGGTACAGATAAGATAGTACTTGTCAAAAACCCCGTCAACCCTGATCTTGGATTATGGTTGGGAGGAATCGAGAGAATGTCCAAAGCAGGTATTAAAAATCTCGGTGCTATACATCGAGGATTCTCCACCTATGCAAAAACCAAGTATAGAAATATCCCTGAGTGGCAAATAGCTATTGAGTTTAAAAATAAGTTTCCAGACTTACCTTTGATAAATGACCCCTCACACATCACTGGAAAGAGAGATATGATCTTTGATGTTGCTCAATTAGCACTTGATTTAAACTTTGATGGACTGATGATAGAGACGCACCATGATCCCGATAATGCTTGGAGTGATGCTGCCCAGCAAGTCACTCCTCAACGATTGGTCCAAATCATGCAAGATTTAAGAATCAGAAAACCCACAGATAGTGAAACTGAGTTCAACAATGCAATGAGCAATTTAAGAGCTCAAATCGATGTCATTGATAATCAACTTATCGATACCTTAGGAAAACGCATGAAGGTATCTGACAGTATCGGTGAATTGAAAAAACAAAAAAACGTAGCAGTTCTGCAATCTAGTAGATGGAATGAAATTCTAGGCAAAATGATTTTACAAGGTGAAGAGGCTGGCTTGAGTGAAGAATTTGTACTCCGTATGTTCAAAGCTATACACCAAGAGTCCATCAATCACCAAGAGAAAATTATTAAGAAAAAATAAGTCGTTCTTAAGGGCTACATTTTTATAAATCGCTTGGCTCCGTACTGACCTATCCTAATGATATAAATACCGGGAACAAGATCTTGTAGAAGGATCTTGTTCTCCCCTCTTTGTAGCCGTCCCAGTACCTGAGATTTCCCAGACAGGTTATATATTTCATAGGGCACTTCTGATCGCGTCCAGTCCAATTGTATATAATCATAGGCTGGATTAGGATGCAAGATGATATCAGAAACCAATGCTACATCAATAGCACTAACATCCATAGAATCGATCATCATGGTGTCAATCATCATGGTGTCAACCATCATAGTATCAATCATCATAGTATCAATCATCATGGTATCAACCATCATGGTATCGAGATATGAACAGAAAGAGAAATTTGGGTTTAACTCGAGGTACCCCTTTGGAGCTAGATCTCGATCATTGAAGCCTGGAAAAGTCAATGGATACTTTTCCACTTTAAAGACCAATGCCCCACCTAATGAAGCTTCAGCCCCTTGTTCTAATGGTTCTCCAAAAACTGTAGGAACTACATATTCCCAAGCTATCTTATCATCTGGAGTGATCTCGACAAAAGTACCTGGTAATGTCGCACCTACCAATACATTTCCATTGTCTAGCATCTGACCATTGGACATAATCGTGGAGTAAAATTCGGATGGAGCTTCAGGGTGTACAATTTCTCTATCTATTTCCGCTGGACCAAATGTAGATCCATCCATAATATAGTTCCAAGTGACTGTATCAAACTCTGGCAAACTTAAGGTCATTACTGAAGAATAATTATCCAAACGATTGTTAAATAAAATGACTTCCCCTTTGCGTTGGCTAGGGTCGCTCAATTGTCCCGAGATCCACTCAGGAGCATGTTGATAAAACAACTTTTTATCAGACACATCACCTGCATTGTAGGCTTCAGGATTGCCCCATCTATACATCAGGTCACCACCTTTACCACTTTTGCCACCAGTCCGCCCAGCAGCCTCTATGGTCGTAGTACTATGATCTATGATCCAGAACTCACCAAAAGATGGAACGCTCACCATGATCTGATCCAGTTCTTCATTATAGTCAATGGAATTTATATGTAACCAATCATTTTTTCTATTAGAATCACCTACATAGTTCAAGTCTATGCGCTGCGACCATGCCGCTGGATTTCCTACCCAGTTTGGCCCCACTGTATTGAAAGTTTGAATCAAATGATCAGAGGCTTTCCATTCCCAAACAATTTCATTTGTATTGGGATCTACCTCAAAAATAACCTCATCAAAAAGCTCATTCGAAGTTAATGTTTCTGGATCTCTACCAAGGGCGTACGCATCTTCGAGGCTGATAATTTCCCAAGCGACCATCAAGATATTTCCATTCGGCAAAGGTTCAATATCATGATGCAATCTCCTATTGCCCAATAACTGCTCATATGACCAGAGCACATTATTGTCCCAGTCTAAGATTTCGACAAATCCAGAACTTCCAGATCCATTGATCGAGGCGCTATCCAATGTTGCTGTAGGTCTAGAAGTTTTTATAAGATTTCCTTCTTCCGTCAAATACACAGAAAATCCAGGTCCAATCTCTTTCTCTGTCAACCAACTGTGAACGATCTGCCCACAAGGATCTATAAGATAAACATTAGCTTGGTACTCAGGAAAGAAAAGGGTGTATCCATCCTGTAAAGTGCTATCTATCACAGTAGTCCCAACCGTGTTTTGGCTGTACAGAGAAACGGTACATACAAATGTGGAAAGCAGCAAAAAGCAAAAAATCACTTTAGAGTGGAGATAGTTCATTAGTTCGAATATTTACGGGATCTCAATAGACCAATAAAATAAGCACTTTTGATCTAATTCTCAACATTATACTTTGTAGAAGGTACTTTAAAAGGAGTTAATAACCTAAATAGGGTACTAATAAAGGGGAATAAAAAAAGGCTTCACTCATTTCGAGTGAAGCCCTTGCGGAGGAGGAGGGATTCGAACCCCCGGTACGTTGCCGCACGCTAGTTTTCAAGACTAGTGCATTAAACCAGCTCTGCCACTCCTCCTGAGAGTATATTGCTAGTTTCTTAGCGATTGCAAATGTAGTATATACTTAGATAAAAGTAAACATATTATTAAAAATTAATTTCATTTCTATTTGGGCAGTTATTTCACTACAAAACTATGAATCTCAAGGTCTTAATGCCTTTACCTCTGATTCGTGCCCGAAAAAAATATACTCCTGCATCTAAGTTATTGATATCGATCCTACTTTTTTGGTCATATCCAGTAGGGTATTTTCCTTTGATCAAGGTTTGTCCTTGCAAGTTAAGTATCTCAAAAGATTCTAAAATTTGGTCTCCAGCATCCAAAAAGATAACATCCTCGGCTGGATTTGGAAATAAGCTTACTCGTATTTGTTCCGCAACCTCCTTACTTGTAGAATATAAATTTTCTATCTCGATTTCACATCCGTTGGTATCTTTGATTCTTATTACTTGCACTCCATCTGAAATGCTAAACTGATTTTCAGAACCAAAAGAACCTGTATCAAATTGATATAAATATGGAGCAACTCCCCCACTTACTTCTACGATAATATTCTCTTCTACCTGAACCACGTTGGCAATCATTTCTTGTGGAGCATCTAATTGGATTACATTTGATTGTGCAATATTACCAAGGCTATCTATGACTCTAGCTATATACTGACCCGGAGGCAGATTATCGAAAGCATTATCTTCCTTCAATTCACCATTATTTAGCTGATATAAATATGGCCCAACAGTACCACTATGTACAATTGAAATAATGCCATCTTCGCTGTCAAAACAACTGATCCCTTTTATATTCTCGATCTGCGCTTGAAATTCAGGATAGTTTGCTTCTATTATCAATTCTTTGGAGCAACCATTGGCATCTACCACACTATAGCTTAACGCACCCATTGGGACATTATTAAAAACAGAATCAAAAGATATCGATCCATTGTATGAAAAAAGATATGGCGCTACTCCACCCTCTATCGAAAGTGTAATTTGATTATATATTTGAGTATGCATAAAAATCATTTCCTCAGGTGCATCTATGATATAAGGTACTATTGCAGAAGTATTTTCAGTGGCATCTTTTACTAGAATAGCATAAATACCTGCTCCTAAATTTTGAAACTGAGGCTGAAACTGAAAGGTTTTTCCGCCATCAATACTGAATCTATAAGGCCCTGTTCCGTTGGCAAGATCTACTCTGATAGAAGCCGTGCTGTCCCCTGGACAATTTACTTCCGAGAGTTGCTGAACAGAAATTTGCAAAGCCAATGGCTCCAATTCATCCCATATCCCATTTATGATTTCCAATCCTGAATCGTCAGGATCCAACCAATGTTTTAGCTGTCTTTCAGGTATACTATCTCCTAACCAACTGGTATGCAACCTACCAAACCAATCCGATTCTTTATTGTCGCAGGCAGCCAAACCTCCATGCAATTGTCCTACAACCCTATGATTCTTATCAAAAAGCGGAGCTCCTGAAGAACCGCTCGCTGTGCTAGAAATATCCCACTCACCTACACGAATATGATTTAAGTCCGGATCCTCATCCTCCCCAAAGTGCCTAGTGATGCTAGTCTTTCCTTTGCCAAAGGTTATTCGTTTTTCTTGCGTATTCGCATGATGTACAGTCACCACATCCTCAGGCGCTGCTGCGCTTGCATCCCAACCCGCATAGAAAGCATTTGCCTCATTGGTCACTGGATTGTCCAATCTCAACAAAGTAAAATCTGACCTCTGTAGATCTGCCAGAAAAGTAGCTCCAGAGTTAAACTGAGCAAGGCTTCCATCCCCCTCCATAGCATTCTCCTCCGTTTCGTATCGACATATGCTGTTGTTAAAGTTCCAATGAACCACCACGGATGATGCATTTTCAGCATTGATCCCGCAGTGACGCGCCGTCAAAAAGTAAGGAGTAAAGTCTTGTTTTACATTATTCAAAAGTACACCGCTGCAAACCTTTGTACCTTCTATAGTGATCAGTCCTACCGACTGTATTTCACTTTCATATGCTGCTATTTGTGGAAACAAGTCTGTACACTGCACATCTATGAGGCACAGCTCGGGGTCATCACCTAGTCTTTGCATCTGCTGACCTCTATTGATCGAAGTCAATCTGAGTTTTAGAAGCTCCTTTTCGCTTGCCAATACGCGCAACTTAAATTTTGCCGTATTTCCTTTCAATATTGGCGTCCAAAGATCCAGATGGTGAGTCGTATTTTTATGAGGTGTGAATTCTTGACAAGATTTTCCTTCTGCATTACAAATGGTAAATACGGCAGAAGAAGGTAAGACAAATTCTGAAAACCCAAAATTTAAGGAGCTTGCATCTTCTGTTATAGTGTACTCCCACTCTACGTATCCATCCTCGTCTATAACAGACCAGTTGCCATAATCCCTCGTCTGGCGATCAACCACTTTAGTATTTGCGAAAACATTGTACTTATCATTCGGAACACTGCTGACTTGGATATTGGCACTGACCACCACCTCCTTATCCAACCGTAGTAGAAAGGTGCTTATGCAGATAAGAATAATAGACAGTCCAAAATACTGTCCTATTTTGAGTTCCATATAGGTTGTAAATTCATTCAGCTCTTATTATATATATGGAATATCTATATATATGTTACGCTGTCCTTGTTAAATGATTGGAGTATTTGAGGCTTTATTTTTTGGGCGCTAAATTCAGGTGATCCGCTTGTATACAAAGCGTTTGAGTGCTATTCAGGTATGGGCAGGATTGTATTCGCTCATCCGCTCATCCTTCTCCTGCCCTACCTTCATATTTCCAATTTTGCTTTAGTGCATCGCTTAATCTTCAGCTAATATTTAATGCAATGGAAGTAAACCGAATAGGTATAAGCACTCCTCCACTCTGTATATCGCTTCTCCCCTGAGCGCATTGGATTCTTGTTGATATGAAGACTTAGGAAAATAATATAGAGTCGTTTGCAATAAATCAGCTTAATCAAATTATATTTAAGCTTTCAATAATATAAACACTACACCATGATTAAAAATATGATTCTTTGCATGTTTGCTTTTAGCCTAATGATGTGCAAAGCCGACAGCAATAAGACGGCCGATACAAAACCGGCAAACACTACGGAACAGAAGGATCGTCCTACTCCAAACAAGTACAATCTGTCTCCATTTACACCTTCTCCTGACTTTGTAAATGCGAAGATTTCTGATATGAAATATGACAATAAGAAGTTCAGCTTCAAGGTAGAAGGCAAAAAATATAAATTGGGAGAGCAAACAACGGATGCTCCTCAAAAGATGTGCGCCAACTCTGGTAAAGGACAGCATATCCACATGATCATCGACAATAAGCCCTACTTAGCGAAGTATACTTCTTCTTTTGAGGCCGACATGGAAGATGGAGAGCATTATACCCTTGCCTTCTTATCTAGATCATACCATGAGAGCATCAAAACGGATAAGGCGAACATCACTAAAAAAGTACAAGTCAAAGGAGGAAAGATCACCAAAGCTGAAGATGTAAATCTACCGATGTTGTTCTACAGCAGACCAAAAGGTACTTATGTAGGAAAAGCGAATACGGATAAGGTTATGCTTGATTTTTATCTCAAAAACGCAGATTTAGGTCGTAATTATAGAGTTAAGGCGGATATTAATGGTGAGATCCACATGCTAGACAAGTGGCAGCCTTACTTCATAGAAGGATTACCTATAGGAGAAAACAAGATAACATTGACCTTGGTAGACAAGAAAGGCAACGTAATTGATACTCCTTTGAATCCTGTGACGAGAGTGTTCACATTAAAGGCGGATCCTGCTGAATAATTTTTCCTAAGGAAGTGTTTCCTTTTGTTAGAATGTTATATATTTGCACTCTTTCTGAAAAGAAAAATGGTAGTTGTAGCTCAGTTGGTTAGAGCATCGGTTTGTGGTACCGAGGGTCGCGGGTTCGAATCCCGTCTTCTACCCAGGGGTAAAAAAGGCAGTTATCTTCATTGATAGCTGCCTTTCCCTTTTGTATCAAGGCTTTAGGATCGGGTCCTAGGACTTGGTTATAAGATACTAAGCATTCCATTTTTTCTTTTCCGCCTTTTTTAATTACTCCTAAGCTTATTCGTTAAACACCTAAGGGCACTTTAGCATATCTAAAGTGTTGGAGATACCTAAGTTTATCTGTGGAAGGAGGAGTAAACCTGATGAGGGGTAGTAGAATTTTAAACACACACAAATTCAAAACCTCAAAGCGAGGCACTTCGAAATGGAGAAACTGGCATAATCTGTTTGTAGTACATAGACATTCACCGCTCTCATTCGGTAGAACGCAGATGACACGGATCGAGCGGATGAGCGCAGATTGGACCATCCTCTATTCTAGATCTCTTAAACATATAAGACATGTAAGAAAGGCATATAAGCGCATAGAAGAAATCTCTTCTCAAAACCAGCAGGAAATCTTCTAGGGCCGTTCTATCCTATCATTCTCAATTCAAGAAATTTTAACCGCTCTCATTCGGTAGAACGCAGATGACACGGATCGAGCGGATGAGCGCAGATTGGACCATCCTCCATTTTAGATCTTTTTAAACATATAAGACATGTAAGAAAGGCATATAAGCGCATAGAAGAAATCTCTTCTCGAGACCAGAAGGTGCCTGCGGCAA
>CALJVI010000163.1 GCA_937974575.1 uncultured Saprospiraceae bacterium
GTAAGTCCACTGCTGGTGATCTCGTATAAAGGCACGTCGAGATCTGGAATTTCCAACATAGAAATCTCCGCGATGTGTCTATCGCCACTGATAAGAATAGGACTAGCAGGCTGTGTCTTTTCGATAAGTTTGAAAAATTTATTTCTAGCGGCGGGAAAATTTGCCCACTTCTCGTAGTCGTGCTCCATCGGAATCAACTGAACACTAGTCACGATAATATGTACATCCGCAGATGAATCCTTGAGCTGCTTTTCGAGCCACTTCCATTGGTCAAAACCAAGCATGTCTCCTGTCCGATTGGGCAAGTATCTAGCGCCACCTTTGACCGGATTGGGCTCAAGGGCATCACGAAAATATCTAGTATCAAGAAGAATAATTTTTACTCGCTTTCCTTCTGGACCGAATGTGTAAGACTGGTATGCTCCTTTGCGCTTATGCACAGGTCGTTTTTCATCTACATCTAAAAAAGACATAAGAAGCTCCTTACTTTGATCTCTTTTGGGGTAGGTCTTGCAAGCATCATTGACACCATAGTCATGATCATCCCAGGTCCCAATAGCTGGCACTTGGGCTAAAAATTTTTGATATGCAGGATTGACTTTTTGCTTTTGATATTCATCTGCTTTGAGACGCATATCCTCTGTGTCTGCATAAATTATATCGCCTGACCAAATCCAAAGGTCTGGCCTCTCCGCAGCGATATAAGGCCAGATAGACTGCTCCTTTTTTTGGTTATTGCAAGAACCAAATGCGATAGATGTCAATTGTTTTTCCATGGAAAGTGGCATGGATTCAAACTTCAAATTCTGAGCTTGTGCATTGCTAAAAAGCAAAGACATAATTGTACCTAAAATCACTAATCGAATCATATCGTTATACATCATGTTGTAAATAATGAATGCCCACTTTACGTCTTACTTTGTCCAAGAGCGACATGAGCAATATACTAAAATCCAATGGCATCAAGTCGCTTTCTAAGAGTCCGTCTCGAACACAACGTTCTACTTCGTCCGCTTCATATTGATAGCCGTTACAATTATACTTAAAATTTGAAGTTTTTCTTTGTTTATCTTTTATCGCAAGGATATAATTGCTGGGTTCATGGAAGCGAGCTGTCTCTCCTACGGTCAGAGTGCCTCGCTCTCCTACCACTACAAGTTGTGTAGGGGTATCTTCTAGGAGCGAGCAATGTAGGACCGCCTCACAGTCATTACCATATCGGAATGAAATATCTACTTCGGTATCTACTCCAGTATCTCCAAAAGTCGCTTTAGCCTGAATATCATCGGGTGTCCCTAATAAACTAAGGGAAGCAAATATTGGGTAAATTCCAATATCCAGCAGCGCACCACCACCAAGATCTTTCTTGAATAATCTTTTGTGGTCTTGCGCATTGGCAACAAAACCAAAGTCCGCTTTGAGTGAGGTGACAGGCCCTAACACGCCACTATCCACTATCTGTTTTACTTCTATATAGTGTGGTAAAAATCGAGTCCATAAAGCTTCCATTAAGAAAACATTTTTTTCTCGGGCTAGGGCAACCATTTTACTCAACTGGGTAGAATTGATGGCAAATGGCTTTTCGCATAAAACGGGTACGCCAGCTTCTAAACACATCATCGCATTTTCGTAATGTCGGCTATGAGGTGTAGCAATATATACGGCGTCTAGCTCTCCACTATCTAGGATAGCATGGTAATCTCCATATGCGTGTTTCGCATTATGCTTTTGGGCAAAGACTTTTGCTTTATCCAATGACCTAGAAGCGACTGCATGCAAAACCCCATTTTGAGTCTTGGGTAAATCCTCAGCAAAAAGCGCTGCAATCTTTCCTAATCCAATAATGCCCCACTTAAATTTTTTGCCCATCTGATGTTTGAATTGAGATAAAAAACCTATAAAATCTAAATTTAGGTAAAGCTTTTCTATCTTTCTATTTCGGGAGCGTAAAAATCCAAGATTCCAAATTCATGCAGGATATAGATTTACATTCATTTGAGTTCAATTCGGACCAGCTATTTCTGCTGAATATTTGCTTGGCATTCCTGATGTTTGCCGTCGCCTTAGATATCAAAGTAGCAGATTTCAAAAGGGTACTCCAGCATCCAAAAGCGGCAATAGTAGGACTGACCTCACAGCTGATATTACTTCCTTTGCTTTCAGTAGCGCTGGTGTATCTATTCAAACCAGCCAGCTCCATAGCACTAGGGATGATGCTGATATCTGCCTGTCCTGGGGGCAATGTATCAAACTATGCGGTGCATCTTGCAAAGGGAAATACTGCACTTAGCATTTTACTCACGAGTATCACTACGGTATCGGCTATTGTACTTACTCCACTGGCCTTTGGCTTTTGGTCAAGCTTCATACCTGCATCTAGCAGTATCTCTATAAGTGTAGAAGTAGGGCAAATGATTCAGACTATTTTTTTACTGATTTTCGTTCCGCTATCCCTTGGGATGGCATGTAATCACTGGCTGCCTAAATTGACTAACAAAATAAATAAACCGGTAAAGGCATTGGCTATGATCATATTTATAAGCTTTGCAGTGGTAGCTATTTATATGAAATTTGACGATCTCCGCGCCTACGTGCACTGGGTGTTTTTAATAGTATTGGTACACAACGCCCTTGCTTTAATGATGGGATATGGCTTTGCAAAATGGAACAAACTAGATGAATATACCTCAAGATCGGTGTCTATAGAGACAGGAATCCAGAATACAGGCCTAGCTTTGATATTAATTTTTAATTTTTTCGAAGGACTGGGCGGAATGGCGATAATAGCAGCCTGGTGGGGAATATGGCACTTGATTACTGGCTTTGCGCTTGCTACATATTGGGGAAGGAAACCAGCTACTCCAAATTAAATTTGGTTCAAAGACCTTGTTTTTTAGCATTTTATGTATGTATAAAGAAGATAAACCATTGAAAATGGTTATATTTGAATACCAAAGAGTGACTTTGCCGTAAGACATACGTAAAAAGATTGGTGGTAATAACCAAATACATTAACTGAAAAACCGAACATCTTTTATGTTCTCGACCTAAATAAATATTCCTAATATTTTTTTACTGATTAAATCAAATTCAAAATCGGAATTCTATGTCTATTAATTTAATGAAAATGCTACAGGACCAAATGGGTAGCGCTGTAGTAGATCAAGCGAGTAAATTCTTGGGAGAAAGTGCTTCAAACACTTCTTCTGGAATCGGCGCTATGCTACCATCACTCCTAGGTGGACTTATGAGCAAAGGAAGCACTGAGTCAGGTGCTAGTGGTATCCTTGACATGATCACGAAAGGGAATCATGACGGAGGTATCCTTGATAACCTTGGTAACGTATTTGGCGGAGGAAGCTCTACAAGTAACTTTATGAACGCAGGTTCTCTACTTACTAGCGCACTTTTTGGTGGCAGCAAGTTAGGAGGAGTACTGGATATCGTAACTAAAGCAACTGGTATGAGAAGATCTTCTTCTTCTAGCCTTATGAATCTACTAGCTCCTATCGTGATGGGAATGGTAGGTAAGCAAGTAAAGAGCGGTGGCCTTAATGCAGGTGGATTGATGAAGATGTTGATGGGCCAAAAGGACCACGTAGCATCTGCACTTCCAGCAGGTATGGGATCTATCCTTGGCTTTGCTGACATGAAAGGTGCTGTTACTGAAAAAGTAACTGCTGCAACTACAAGAACAGCTTCTGCTGCAAAAGAAACAGTAAGACAAACTGCAAATGTAGCAACAGATGCTGCTAAGACTGGTGGATCATGGATCCGTTGGGCTTTACCATTAGTAGCTATCGCTGCATTGGGTGCATGGTTGTTTACACGTGGTGGTGCTGATAAAGTAACAAGTATGGCTGGTGATGCAACCAACTCTGTAGCAGAAGGAGCTAGAAATGTTGGAGACGCTGCTACAAAAACTGTGAACGCTGCTGGTAATGCTGCAAGTAATGCCGCTGGTACAGTTGCAAACGGAGCTACTGCTGCTGGCAATGCTGCTGGTGCAGCTGCAGGTACTATGAAGGACGCTGCTGGAAACGTGGTGACTGGTGCTAAAGATGCTGCTGGAAACGTAGTGGCTGGCGCTAAAAATGCTGCTGGAAACGTGGTTGCAGGAGCAAAAGATGCTGCTGGTAATGTGGCTGCAGGTGGTAATAAATTGGGTGCTAAAATCAAAAATGCTGCTGATAAGACAGGAGCTGCTGTTGGTGATGCTGCAAACAAAACAGGTAAGGCTGTTGGTAATGCTGCTGCTGGTGCAGGAGCTACATTATCTGCTGCTGGCTTGAAAGCAAAAGAGACTTTCTCTGGTATGTTCAAGAGTGGCTCTAGTGCATCTGCATACTCACTTAACGATATCACTTTTGATCCTACAAGTAACAAGATTACCAATTACAATAAAGATGAAGTAATGGCTTTGGCGGCTTCATTGAAGGCTAATCCAGATGCGAAGATTGACATCCAAGCTTTTTCTAACGCTGGTAAAAATGCTATTCAGAACAAAGGTATCGCTGTAACAAGAGCAAAATTGATTCAGCAAATCTTAACTACACTTGGTGTAAAAGCTGGACAAATGACTACTAGTGGTAAAGCGGCAAAAGATGCTGCTAACGCTAACGCTATTCAAGTAGTAGTAAAATAATTATGACCTAAGAAATTTATTTCTAGTCAAGAATATAGCAGCTGGTTCTACATAGAGCCAGCTGCTTTTTTTGGGCCATGCCGCAAAGGAGCGGCACCGCGCTATCCGCTCCTACTCGCCTTCACCTAGACCTGTGCGCTATAGTCTTCACTTGTATTCGCTCATCCGCTCATCCTGCGCTCATCCTTAGCGCTCTAGGTCTATGTTTTGACTCATACCGCTGCTATCGCTTGTCCAGGTTTATTCTTACAAATAACTTTTACTGCTTGTTCTCACAGTTGGAGGAAAGAGAGGTTGGTTAATCATAGCTATTTACCCATTAGAATATAATGCTTTTATATTCTTTATCAGATCACTACATATCTAAAGAACTGAAATGTAATTTCTTTAACATTAATTTAATTCTTAGCAGACAACAGATAACTCCAAAATCATGTTAGTAAGGAAACGAACTACACATTGGAAAAACGAAAATTGAAATTTGAATTAATCTCTCGCATCATGGCCGCAGGTCAGGTGAAATACCCACTGCAATATGTGAAAAGATTATTGAGAGAATTCAAAAATGACATTGGACACATATTGAGTATTCATCATCAAAGCACCAAAGCCCTAACTGAGGTGCTTGATCAAGAAAGATTTGAACTCAAATTTGAAAGAATGACCATAGACTTGGAGCTCGTTAG
>CALJVI010000164.1 GCA_937974575.1 uncultured Saprospiraceae bacterium
AAATTTCTTGAATCCTAAATCGAGAATAAACCAATCCGCTTTCATCCGCACAATCCGCGTCATCAGCGTTCTACCGAATGAGAATGGCAAACACTGCATACCCAAAAAACAAAAAAACTGAAATTATCGAACCACCAAGATATTCCCAGTACCCAATACACTACCTTTGTTTCTAAAAATCACTTTGTAATTTCCATTCGGGAAGTTATCGACTGAGATGGTCTGTGTGAAAAGCCCAGGAGGAATTTGCTCCTCGACAAACTTCTTCACCAACTTTCTTTCCATATCATAAATCGATATTTCTAGATCCATACCCGTCTCCAGGGCAATTTGAATATTTGCAACATCGTTGACAGGATTCGGATGAATACCCACGATCTCAAAACTATTATGCAGTACTGTCTTAGTACTACTCATAAATGAACCCGTAGGCGCTGGAGTATCTTGATCCTCCTTTTCTATACTTGGAGCAGGATTGTTAGTTAAGCGATTTTCTTCATTTCGACTAAATTGCCCAGAAGCAAAAGTTTCAGTAGTGCGAATACCCGTGACCTCCGAATAAAAATAATCCGCTTGCACACGTTCAGGAGTAACATCCAAAATATAATAGCCATGTTGATCTAGATCTACATATCTCAAATGCGGGTTAGGATTCACACCATTGGAAGGCAAAGGTTTATTGATTTGAAATTCTAAACCATTAGCCAATAGCTGATTTGTATTCTCGTTAAAATTTGCAGAACTAATGCTAGGCGTAGTAAACTCTACACATACAGAACCATCCTGTGTGGCTGCATCATAATCCACCGGATCACTGCTTACTCCAGCAAATGACGGATAAGCTGATGGGCGTTTTGATACATCAAAGGCCATACTAACATGTGCATCTCCAGTAAGCACTACAACATTGTCGATATCATTATCCGATATCAAATCTAAAACTCTATCGCGCTCACGAGGATATCCATCCCATATATCTAAAAAGGAACTTTCAATAGATTCATAGCTGGTTCCGAATCCATATTCTGCCGCAAATCCAATATTGAATTCTGAGAAGACTACTTGGTTTCCTAACACCTTCCATTGGGCATCTGAAGAAACCATCTGCTGAAACAACCATTGCCTTTGTTCACTACCTAATATCGTTCGAGTGGCACTATTCAAAGTAGGGTCCTCGATATCATTTAGTTGTGCGTCCCTACCCTCCAATCTAGTATCTATCATGATGAGATCCATCAAATTTCCATAAGCTATCTTACGATATACTTTTCCGTCCTGCTGCTCCCTTATAGGCATCCACTCAAAGTAAGCTTGCTTTGCACTTTGTTTACGGTCTATCCATGGGCCTTCATTTTCATTGTGATTTTGCGCACCGTTGGTATGTGCATCATTGGCTGCCTCATGATCATCCCATACCGCTATGATAGGATGTTGCTGATGCATTTTATTCAATTGCTCATCCAATCTATAGGTAGAGTATCGGATACGATATTGATCCAAACTGATCAGCTCTTCTTTTGGAAATAAAGGACGGTCTTCAAACAAGTTTTCATCCCCTCTTTGTTGGTCTGCATACTCGTAGATATAATCTCCTAAGTGAATGACTGCATCCAGATCATTGCGCTCTGCAATTCGCTCATAAGCATTAAAATATCCCGCTTGATAATTACTACAAGACACTACCCCAAACCTCAACTGATCAACACTCCCTACAGGAACCGTTTTTGTTTTACCAATTTGAGAATACTTGCCTTCGTACTTAAAAGTGTAATAATAAGTCTGACCAGCTTCCAAACCCGTGACATCTACCTTTAGCGTATAGTCTCTATCTGGAGAAGTGGATTGGAGACCAGAGGCTACTATAGATTTCATATTTACATCTTCAGCCATTTGCCATTCTACTTCTACTTCTCCTCCTATAATATCTGGCGTCACCCTAGTCCATATAATCACCCTGTCCTCTAGAGGATCACCAGAGGCGATACCATGAAAAAAAGGAGCCAAATTTTCTTGAAATTTTCTTGGATCATCATCTCTAGAATTGATAAACAGATCACCCTGTGCAAATAGGGTAAACGAGCTTAAGAATAGAGAAAAACAAATAAGGGCAATTCTGTACATAATGGTGCTTTGAATACTAAACGATGCTAACATCCATAGGTTATCCAAATTAATAGTTATCATTTGGTTAAATGTTTCCAAAACAGTCTTTACCCGAGGATATACTAGCTAGAAGCCAATGGCAGGGCTACCGCATCAAGGTAATAGGCTTGGGCTATCCAATGTTTGTAGAGTAGATTCTTATCTAGAATAGCTTTGTTTCCGACCAGGATTATTTGATTTCTGGCCCTAGTTAAGGCTACATTCAGCTTGCGATCAACCCCTTCTTCATTCAGAGAAACCATGCTGTCCAATTGAAAAACATCATTGGTACACAGGGATATAATCACAATATCTCTTGCCCCTCCTTGATAACGCTCTACTGTATCGACAGTTATCTTGGTATGATCTATCTTTTGCTCTTCAAAGGTATTTTTAATACAAGCGATCTGGGCACGATATGGCGTAATCACGCCAATAGAATCTCTTTTTATCTCAAGATTATTCTCCATGTACAGATTCGTGAGAAAGGATACCAGCTCAGAGACTATCTCCGACTCCTTGGTGTTCATCTTTGGATTGCCCGAAAACTCTGGTGATGTATTTATAAAGATCAATCGCTGCGATGCTAATTTTCCCCACCTACTATCAGGTGCCATTTGATAAGGTAATTTGGATTGTTGATGTGCTTTGGTTTGTGGTAATAGCTCCAAAAAGTTACTGTAAAACTGTCCACTGGAGAAAGACATGAGTTCCTGATGAGAACGGCCCTGCTCACTGAGCTGAGCATAACTATCTGTCCAGCCTTTTTCTTGTACCAACTGATACATTCGCTCAAAATAAGAGTCTCGTAGATCGCTCAATCCCAAATCCAATAATCGCGTGTTGGAAACCTTTGTAAATATCTTCCTTTGTGCTACTACCGCCGGCAATTGCTTGTGATCGCCTATCAAAGTAAAGTGCTTGAAATACGGAAGTATACCTAGCATCATAGGCTCTAATATTTGACTCGCTTCATCTACTATGCATCGGTCAAATTTCTTCAATTTAAATAGTTCCGACTTACCTAATAAGCTGGCTAGCGTACCTACTACTACTCGCTTGCTATCTATCAAATCCACCAATTTTGACCGTGTCTTTATGCTCTTCATTTGATTGGAGAGCAATCGATCCACATACTTGGCATCTGCAGCATACTTGGATCCGATGCGCAGATAATCGTTCCGATCAAAATCGGGTATTGATTCTAAGGCACCACAAATTTCATCTACAGCTCTATTGGTGTAAGCCAAGAGTAGAATAGACTCCTTGGAGTTGCTCAGATAATGATGCACTACATTCTTTAGCAATATACTGGTCTTGCCTGTTCCTGGTGGGCCCCATAATAGGAAATAGTCTTTGGATGCGACGAGCTTTTCAAACACCTCTTGCTGCTTATCTGTCAACTCCTTGTTGCGTGGTAAATCCAATTGGAGCGGTGCCTCTGGACCTTCTAGACCTAGGATTAGTTTTTTGCAGCGCTCTTTTTTATCCATAAACTGATAAAGCGAGCGGTACATATTATTGAAGCCTGTATCCAACTTATCCAATTCTGCATTCCACAACTGATTGTCTTCAAAAATGGCAATATTGGATTGCTTAGCTCTTAGTCTAATTTTTACAAATTTTGGATCTATGGACACCAATGTACATTTGAACATTTGCTCCTTTAATACATTGGTATGCTCATTTCTATATGGATAAATTACTACCAAATCTCCTTGTCGAAAGTTTGCTAGATTATTGGTATGCTCTGATCTTGCAAAGGTGATAACCGCCTCATCCTTCTTTGCATCCTCAGGATTTTGCAGTTCTAAGCGTTGGAGAATACTAAAGGTCTCTTCTTTGATGGTCAATGAATGTCTCCATAGCGCAGAAAGTCCTTTGCTGTGAAAAGCATTGTCCTCACCGAGCTTTGCAATCTTTTGCTCTCTTGCTATGAATCCCATCCAAGCGAGGAAGTATGCCCTCTCTAGTGGCGTCATCGCTAAAGATGCATCCTCATACTTTTGCAGATCAGAGGCTTCAAAACCTGTAACTCTGGTTAATGTTTTTGAGGATAAAACCTCATCTATTGCTTTTACATTTATCTCATCAGTAGGCAACAAATTGCATAAGCTTTCTTCTAGAGAGAGCATTACATTTCTTACTTGTACAGCCTCCATCTGTGAAGCATTAGAAGGGGTCGCATATCGTAGCGGCCTTTCGGAAAGGGCAGAATAAAGTATATAATTCATGGACTTGGCACTCTTACCATATGCTGACCTGACCAACAGATCATAGAGCAAAGTCTGTATATAGTGACTGGGATTGATCCCGTCATGATTGGGCTTGTAGATCTTACCACTCTTGAGTTCTATAATGGCATTCTTATCGTCTTCACCTAAATCAAGGGCATCCAATCTACCCTGAATTCCATATTTCTGAGAATAAAAGGATGGCTCCAAGACCATACTCGCTGCATCAATATTCAAGGAGGCTAAGTCTTCCGCAATGACTTTTTGAAGATTACTAAAGTGGTATCGACACTTATCTTGTATCTCCTTCAATGCAGAATCATCCATCAAAGCAAAGGCCATCGGATTCAGGCGAAATACCTTTATGAATAATTCATCAAAATTAGCATCAGGCTCATTGACCAATTCATCCAAAAAGTAGTTGGCGATGTTTCCAATCATCAAGGCTGGAGAACTCTGAAAAGATTTTATCTTATTGAGCAAGTACAAATTTGGCTCTGTCCCGTAGCTTTTAAAGCAGTTGGCTATAGCCGTCACATCCATCAAGTAATCTGGAAGAATCACGAATGCCTTGGGTCTGTACACTCCCTCTTTATCAATCTCGACATCTATCAAATTGATGGTGAGTGGAAATTGAAATTTCTCTTTTATGAGCTGTATCGTTGGGTTAAAATTCTCATTTCTATCACTGATATTATAAGCTATTTCTACCTTTTCACCGCTTTCGGTACTGGCAATAAAACAATCCTTTTCTGGAAGATCTTGGATAAGGACTACTTCAATGAGCGATTGAAAAGACTTGATCTCTACTTTTCGATCTAATAAAGGAGAGCGATAGGCTGGATAATCTTTGAGCGTTAGAGGCACTGCTTCTTCATAGATCAGGCTCACTAAGTTGATCAAGACCTTATACCCTAATCGTATAATATCCTGTGCATCATAATCTTTGAGATGCTGATAAGCTTTTCTGAAAATATGAATCTCATATTGTATGACTCCAGGGATTTTATGCTTCTGACAGACATAGGCAACTCTTGAAAACAAGGTCGAAAAGTGCAAATGTTCATCTGAAGTCTGCTTTGATAAAAGCTGCTGCAGTAAGCTGAATTGAATCTGAACAACATCTACATCTGATAGTCCAGCCTGCTTGTCAACTAACTGTTCCAACTCAGAAAAGAATACATCAGGAAGAGCAACTTGGTCCATTTTCAAAAATAAACAAATAAATGTAAACTCGGTCTATATAGAATGAGATAGCTCAATGGGTAGCTTCAGGATGAGGGGGTAATCTACTTGGATCCAATATAGGCGGAGGGGCACAAAAAAAGCCGATGCTTTGGGGCATCGGCTTTTAAATATCTTTAAAAGATTTTATTTAAGCTACTTCTTTTACGATAGAAGCAAAAACGTCTGGGTGATTCATAGCTAAATCAGCAAGAACTTTTCTGTTCAATCCGATCTCCTTCTGAGATATCCCGTACATAAGCTTTGAATAAGTAGTGCCGTTGATTCTTGCGGCAGCATTGATTCTCGCAATCCAAAGTGCTCTAAATACACGCTTCTTGTTTTTACGATCACGATAAGCATAAGACCAACCTTTTTCTACTGCATTTTTAGCAACAGTATAAACATTGGATCTAGCACCAAAATAACCTTTGGCTGCTTTTAAAATCTTTTTTCTTCTTTTTCTGGAGGCAACTGAGTTGACTGACCGTGGCATAGTTTGAAATTTTAGTTCAATACAGGGGCTATATGCGCTTGAAGTCCTGTATTCTCGTTAAAAAAATAATGTCTTAGATACAAAGTAGTGCTCTGATTCTTTTTGCATCGCCTTTGCAAGCCATGATAGTAGAACCGGTAAGCCTAAGCTTTGCTTTTTTAGAACGCTTACGAAGTAGGTGTCTTTTACCTGCTTGGTAACGCTTGATTTTCCCAGATCCCGTCACCTTGAATCGCTTCTTGGCACTAGAGTGGGTCTTCATTTTAGGCATTGTGATATAATTTTATATGTCTACAAAATACCCCATTTGCTGGAGCGAGTGCAAAGATAGTGAATTAGTACTAATATTTCAATGCCTAAAGCGGCTTAAAATGATAAGTTTCACCACTGAAGGCTCTCATTGTACTCTAAAATAATACTATTAGTTGCTTTTTGGCTTATTCCTGTACTTTTCTAGTACTATCTCTTTCTTTTCTCTTTTTGTGTAAGGGGTGGGAAGTGTGCGCCTTTTTCGGCGCAGTCCGTAGGACGGGAACGAAGTGGACCACTGGACGACCCGACCCTATGGCATAAAAAAGGCCTATATTTTTCATATAGGCCTTTTTTATGACATAGGGATACACCCAAATAATAAATATACTATTGGACAACTACCTTCTGATTACCAATCGTACGTCCATCCGCTATGATCTGCAAAAAATAAATGCCTGCTTGTAAAGGTGCAGTGGACATAGAGAACTCCAGTTTTCCCTGTCGCTTGGGCTTGTCGTCATGAATCAGCTTGACAAGACGACCGTTGGTATCCACAATCTTGAGAACCAAATTGGAAACATCAAATATCTCAAAGGTCACTTGAAGATCGTTGGCAGTAGGATTTGGATAGGCGGTCACTTCAACCTGATTGGCTAGAATATCCTTGGTCGCAACATTCATATTCGGTCTGGCCAACTGGGTCAACCAAGTAGCATTTCTCTTCGCCGAGTTGGCAAAAGAAGAAGCTGTCCATACCATACCCGGATTGGTATAGTCACGCTGGTTGGCAGAATAATCTCCCCATCGCTCTACGTCTGAATCCGCAATCATATCAATATAATTGCTCCCCTCCTTGAGACTAAGTGGCTCCGAATACGTACCTGGTTCTTCAAAATAAACTGCAGAGTGGCCGGCTGCTCTTTCCGCACCTGTATGAGAAAATAAGATGATACCATCTATCTCGCCAGGCTCAATGCCTGTGTATCCTATACTCGGGTAACCATAATCTTCGGTATCGCTAGTGATCATGTGCGCACTGATCGAGGGGGCAGAATAAATATCCTGAATAGTCCCATGGTAGACCCCTGCTCTACCGTTGTTGAAATCAATAGAATTGCCTACAAACTCAATCCTGTCATCAAGGATATATCCATCTAGGATACGGCAATCATTGGTTGCCAAGAAACCTTCCTCTTGCTCACCGTTGGGTGGTGTACCGTAGTTGAGATTGGACTTATGCATATCTATAGTCAAAGTGGCGTCATCTTGAGTCCCATCGATATGAATAAAAAAGATAGAGTCATTGACGATGTCAAAATTTCTATTGCTCAAAAAGAAGATATCGTCTCCTACCGTCTCTGTTGACGGTTTGATAGGACAAACATTCCTCAGGAGTTTACCGTCAAATATAATTTCCTGCCATAGGGTAAGGTCTAGTTCTTGGCCAGAGTATCCGCTTGCTTTATTCATTTGGTAGATGATCGTTTTTTCGAATCCCGCTTGCCAGGACTCTCCTTCACGAATGGAATTTAGCGTAAGGAAACATTCTGTATCTGTGAAAGTCAACATAGGATAATCAGACCAAGTCCCATCATCATTTGGGTTGCCTGTCAAGCCGTAAAGATTCCAATCCCCGGTAGCGTCATTGGTTTCTGAAAATGCCAATACAATGATACTAGCATTTGAAGTGTTTCCCCCCAACCAGGTCATCACATATCTATCATCGATGGGATCATAAAATACTTTTGGATCAAACATAAAAGCGGCTGTCCCTAGACTGGAAGCAAAATCTTCTAAAGTAATACTGAGCTGTACAATACCCGTCGGGCCCTTGACAGTCAAATTGGAATTCACCATAGTGACCATTTGTCCCTGAGCATTGACGGCAAAGTTATTATCTAATGGGCGACCACCCGAGCTCGTATTGCCCTTGAGCGATGTCTCAATAGTAGGCTGATCTGCCATACTTCTCGTAGTCGCAATTTGGCTCGATTGGCGTGGATACAATGCTGCACTCTTGGCTTTTTGCAAAGCAAGTTTATCTCTATATGAATTTCCACTAGGTGGCGGTGCTGCTACTTGCTGTATTACCGCATTGAAATTATTAGTCAGTGATGCCGCATTTACCTTAATAGGTGTCATCCCTTTGAGCTTAGATTTGTCGTAGGTCAAATCTTGCGAAAGAAGAAACAGGGGACATAAAAAAATGGCAATTAGGAGTAGTGTATTTTTCATTTTGCTTTTTTACTTGCATGAAATTAAAATCTACTCTAATTTAAGACTCCCTTATAACAAATTGAGGATTTTGGAGAATTTATTAAGCTTAAAGTCGGGTTTTAAGCTGGATAAGGCTGCTTCATCTTCTTTCTTACCTTCCATCCAAGCGGTTTTCATGCCTAAGGCTTGGCCAAATAAGATATCGGATGCGGAGTCTCCTACCATCAAAGACTTAGAAAAGTCTATGTCCTTAAATTTCATTTTGGCCCATAGCCCCATAGCTGGGGATGGTTTGCGGCAATTGTTTTTATCCTCGTCGAGTTCAGTGCAGCTGAATATAGCATCTACCCTACCTCCTTTTTGTTCGATTTCCTTTTGCATGAATTCATGCACAGCTTCCAACTCCTCATAGGTCATCAGTTCTTTTCCGACGCCCTGCTGATTGGTCACTATGATAATTTTACTAGCCTTCTTAGCCAACTTGGAAAAGGTGTCAAGTACCCCTGGCATAAACTCAAACTCATGGATAGACTGGACATATCGACCTGGTAATCTCTTGTTGATCACTCCATCACGATCCAAAAATAGGTAGGGAAACTTTTTGCTAATCATGAATATTAAGCCTTGTTTTTGAACATACGATTCTCAATCAACTCACAAATAATATGTCCGACCATAATATGTGCCTCTTGGATGCGAGGGGTATGAGTCGAAGGCATATTTAATAGGTGATCGCAATGACTGGCGAGCTTACCTCCACTGCCACCTGTCATCGCTATAGTCAAAGCTCCTTGCTCTGATGCGACATTCATGGCTTTGATAATATTACTGGAATTGCCAGAGGTAGAGATACCAAAAAGGATATCTCCTTTTCTCATCTTTGCTTTTACAAGGCGAGCGTATACTTCATCAAAGCCATAATCATTGGCTACAGATGTCATATAGGAACTATTGACATGCAAAGCTTCCGCAAAAAGTGGGTCTCGATCTAGCAGAAAGCGACCTGATAATTCGGCTGCAATATGCTGAGCATCTGCTGCACTGCCTCCGTTGCCACAGAAAAATATTTTTTTATCTGCTTTGAGCGCAGCAACACATATATCGGAAACTTGATCTATAAGCGCAATCAGCTGATCATCTTCAAGCAAACTTTGCTTTAATGAAATGCTGTCTGAGATAATATGCTTTATTTCCTGTGACATGAGTACTTGTTGTTTCTGAGGGCAAAGATTCACAAATTATCAATGGCATTCATAAAATTTGCCCATGAAAATTCTTTCTTCTTTACTTTTACACCTGCAGTAAATTTAGCTTTCATATCCTTGTTGTAAAACTCAGCAATAGCATTTGCAATACTAGTGGCGTCCACTGGTACTACGTATCCATTCTTATCATGATCTACTATTTCTGGAAGTCCACCTACATTGGTTACGATCATCGGTTTTTCGAAGTGATAAGCGATTTGGGAGATACCTGACTGGGTAGCTGTACGATAAGG
>CALJVI010000165.1 GCA_937974575.1 uncultured Saprospiraceae bacterium
CGCGAAGTTGCACATGCATTTATAATGGCTGGTTATAAATTGGATATAAACGAAAATGTTCAGCTTTTACCTCAAGCTTTAATTAAGTATGCTGACAACTCTCCATTAGATATAGATTTGAACGTGAGTTTATTATTCCAAGATAAATATACAGTTGGTGGAACGTACAGATTTGGGGGAGATACAGAAAGCTTTGGTGAATCAATTGATTTACTAGTAGGTGCTCAATTTACAAGTAACATCTTTGCCGGTCTATCATGGGATTTTACTTTATCTGATATAAAGACAGCAACAAATGGTTCATTGGAAATAGCATTACGTTACTGTTTTGAGGGATCTGAAGGTGAGGAGTTTGCTAATCCTAGATTTTTCTAAGATTATCTAATTATTCCTAAACCGACGCAATAACACTTTCAATTTATGAAATCGCTATACAGATTACTTTCAGTATTTACTATTATAGGTATATTTTCAATGGGACTGAGTGCCCAGTCTGGAGATATGAACCAAATTAAACTGGTAAATTGTACAGATATCAATACAGAGTATCTTGAATTTTCTCCATCCTTTTATCAAAATGGATTAATCTTTATTACTGCACCAACTACCGCAGGTCCAAAGGATATGAAAATTGGAGAGACTTTCTTTGAGATGTATTTTTCTGAGTTTGATGGTCAGGGTATGCCTACATCACCTGAGGATTTTTCATTCCAGATGAATACTAGAGTACACGAAGGACCAGTAACCTTCAATCGTACTTTTGATGAGATGTACTTTTCTAGAAACAACCTAAAAAGAAACTCTACAAAGTCAGATGAAGCTGGTCTTATCAGAATGCAAATCTATCAATCAAAAAAGACATTTTTTGATTGGGATATTCCTACGAAGCTACCAATATCTAATAAAGAGTACGATGTAATGCATCCTACGCTTTCTCCAAATGGAGATAAGATGTACTTTACTTCAAACATGCCTGGGTCTAGAGGAGGTACTGATATCTATGTTGTGAATAAGATAGGTGACGATTGGGGAGAGCCAGTTAATATGGGTTCAGAAGTAAATACAGATAAGAACGAAGCATTTCCTTTTATCCATGAAAGTGGAACATTATTTTTTGCTTCTATGGGGCATAATGGTATGGGGGGATATGATATTTATAGAGTCAATGTAGATGGTTCCAAATCAATGGGGTCAGTTGAAAACCTTGGTGCACCCATTAATAGTTCTGAAGATGATTTTGGTTTAATACTAAATGCAGAAGGCAACAGAGGTTATCTAACATCTGCAAGACCAGGTGGAGCAGGAAAGGATGATATCTATATGTTTGATGGTTTTGTGGCAGCTCCAAAAGTGTTAAGCTCCATTATTAGAGTATATGATGCTGAAACGAAAGAGAGAATAGAGGGTGCTGAAATTAGAGTATTTGAAAGAACTAGTGATGGCTTGGTCTCTGGTGGTGAGCTATATGATGTAGTTGTTATGCCGGAAAGAGGTGGTAGCAATGATCTTATTCTAAAGTTGGTAAGAAAAAATGCAGAGAGCCTTGGAGCGCCTGATTTATTGACGAATGGCGAAGGAGAATCACCTTATAATATGGACTCCGGAAAAGGGTATCTTTTCTTTGTTACCAAGGATGGTTACACTAGTAATGAGTTGACCTATTCTACAGTTGGTAAAGAAGGAGAGTTGATTGTAGAAGTGCCCCTGTCAAAAGAGCGTTGTGCTCAAGTGACTGGTCAAGTCAAGAATGCAGCGACCGGTGCTGGTATAGCTAACGCTGTTGTGCGAATGACAAGCAGCTGTGGTGGTAAGGAAGAGTTTATACAGACGGATGTGAATGGTAATTTTAATTCTTGTCTACCTCCAAATTGTAATTACTCTTTTATAGGTGAGAAGGCTGGATTTAATTCTGGTAATTCAAGCTTAAGTGTTACTCCAGGATCTTCTGGTCTAAATACGATCATTAATTTGAGTCCTGTGGCACCAGCAGTTGCTTCAAATCCATTCCCAGTGGGAACAGTAATTGTGTTTGAGAAGATCTACTATGATTTTAATAAATCTGCAATAAGAACTGGAGCTGCTAGAGAATTGGATGAGGCTGTAAATATTATGAAGTCTTATCCTTCAATCAATATTCAACTGATGTCTCATACGGATTCTAGAGGTGGAAATGCATACAATCAGAAATTGTCTAATAAGCGTGCTGAATCTGCTAAGCGATATATGGTCGCAAGAGGTGTTGCACCAAGTAGGATAACTACTGTTGGTATGGGAGAAAACCAACTGCGTAATGGTTGTAGAGATGGTGTAAACTGCTCTGAAGAAGAACACCAATACAACAGAAGAACTGAGCTGAAAGTAGTAAGTATCAGTGAGAATGTAAGAGTGGAATACGGAAATCGTGGTCCAGAGAAGATTGATAGAAAAAGAAATTAATTAGATTTCAAATAGTTTATCAAGAAAGGTCTTTACACTAAGGTGTAAGGACCTTTCTTGGTTAGGGCATGTCTTTTAATGAATTAGATGGCTGAGGAATGGAAGTCTTGGCAATTTTTCTTTGGACAAGCGATGTGCAGCAGTGGCGAGTGTGCGATAGGATGGAGGTAGGAGCCACTCGACAGTCCGTGGGAAGATAGGTAGGGTAAGGTAGGACCGAGCGAATAGCGAGCTGCGAAACGTAGCGACCTTGGCTTTTTTGGCGAGCATAGTGCGCTGGCAAGCCAAGGATGGCCCCAAATAATCAATAAAGGGACCTTAATTGCCGTTTGGAGTAGTCCTATTTTTATTATTATAGACCAATGCGTAGTTTAGCATAAAAAAAGTATGAAGATAAGGTTCTGTGGAGCAGCTCGGGAAGTGACTGGAAGTTGTCATTTGATACAATTGGAGAACGGGTTTAAGATATTGCTGGATTGTGGTCTTTTTCAAGGTCGGCACAAGGAGATGGATGAAATAAACTCTAAGTGGTACTTTGACCCCGCTGATGTAGACTGCATGATCCTATCACACTCTCATATAGATCATTCAGGAAGATTGCCCAAATTGGTTAGAGATGGCTTTAAGGGGAATATTTATTCTACTCCAGCGACTCGAAGTCTATGTGCAGTAATGTTATTGGATAGTGCAAAGATTCAAGAAAGAGAAGCTGAGTATGCCAATAAACTATTGCGAAAGCGTAAGAAGAATGTAAAGTCAGAGGACTTTGCGGAACCACTATATACTACGGATGATGTAACTCCAGCTATAGAGCGATTTGTCACCTATAGCTATGAGCGTTGGTTTAAAATCAATGATGACATAGAGGTGTTGTTTAGAGATGCGGGACACATACTAGGTAGCGCTAGTGTAACCATCCGAATAAGAGAAAATGGTGAAGTAAAAACAATAGGTTTTACGGGAGATATAGGAAGGCCAAATAGGCCTATACTGCGTGATCCCAAGCCCATGCCAGAGGTGGACTTCATGATATGTGAATCGACTTATGGGAATAAAGATCACATAGGAAGACCTGCTGAAAGGGAGAAGTTACTAGATGTGATAAAAACTGCCTGTGTCGATAAAAAAGGAAAGTTGATTATTCCTGCTTTTAGTGTTGGCCGTACGCAAGAGATCGTATACATGATGGATCAGATGGCTACAGAAGGTCTACTACCTAGAATACCCGTATATGTAGATAGTCCTTTGGCTATTAACGCCACTAAGGTATTTGCGGGACACCCAGAATGCTACGACAATGATATGTATGAATACTTACTCACAGATGATAATCCATTTGGATTTGATAATCTGAAGTACATCCAAAAGGTGGAAGAGTCAAAGGCATTAAATACGAACAACGATCCATGTGTAATAGTAAGCTCCTCGGGGATGATGAATGCTGGAAGAGTGAAGCATCACTTGGCTAATAATATAGAGGATCCAAAGAATACACTGTTGATAGTGGGGTATTGCTCACCGTATACTCCAGGTGGCCAACTAAGAGCAGGGAAAAAGGAGATCAAGTTGTTCGGAAAAGAGATGTCTGTTAATATGGATGTAAAGATGATGGATAGCTTCTCAGCGCATGCAGATAGGGGAGAGATGTTGGACTTTTTGAAGAATCAAGAGCAGGGATTGAGTAAATTATTTTTGGTGCATGGAAATTACGAAACGCAGCAGGAATTCAAATATTTGCTACATCAGCACGAGTTTAAAGATGTACAAATACCGAATATTGGTAATGAAATCACTTTAAGTGCATAGGTTTATTGCCAATGGCTTACATAAAAAGAATTATTAACAAAGTTGAGTAGCCGCAAGGTGAACGCAAACGTTATTGCAATATGAAATCGTTA
>CALJVI010000166.1 GCA_937974575.1 uncultured Saprospiraceae bacterium
GACTTCTGAAATATCTAGATGGTATTTGCGCAAAGGAAATTCCGCATCTAAATCTTCCATGATTATCCACTGATCTGCCCCCTCTTTAAAAGAACCTAAATAAGCTGGAATCCTACAATTCGCATTGCATTTTTGGCTCCAGGTCTCATACCAAGCCGTTTCTACTTCATAGGATTTGACTTTCCTCTGATGACCAATATCTGTGTTCCAGCCTCTCGGATGTTCAGCCGCTTTCTTCAAGTAGATACTCTTCACGACCACTGTCTTCCACTTTGAATCCATTAATTGATAACGTGAAATCTTGCCATAACCACTCCACAGGGATTGTATGACTTCTACCTCTTCGCATTCAGTAGAAGCAGTAACTTTTAAAAGGTAATTTTTGAAATTAGAATTCATGAAAACATCAGATTCAACTAAAATATTGTAGGGCCAAGGTAATGCTAATTTACCCTTTTATAAATAGTTGTACTGGGATCAGTCCAAAAAAATCTCTTATATTCGTACAGTATCTAAACTGTATTAAGTATCATGAGTACACAAGAACCCATCATTACAGAACAAATATTAAATGGTTCCATTCAGGAAGTATGGGAGGCTATTACCGTTCTTGAAAAAATGAAAGAATGGTATTTCCCAATGCTTACCGCTTTTCAGCCAGTAGTAGGTTTTGAGACCTATTTTACGGTGTCAGTTGAAGAAAGGGTGTATCCTCATCAGTGGAAGATAACTGAAGTAATCCCAAACAAGAGCATATCTTATGAGTGGACTTTTGATGGGTATGAAGGAAAAAGTGTTTCTCAGTTCCAAATTTTTCAAGACGAAAATGGAGTGAGGCTAAAAGTTACCAGTACCGTCCTAGAAGACTTCCCTACTGGTATACCAGAATTTGAAAGAGAAAGCGGAGTAGCAGGTTGGAATTATTTGATTAAGGAGAGTTTAGTGACCTATTTGAGCTCTGAGGCATGAATTCATACAAGTATTCTAAATCTCAATTCTCTCTTATCCGCTAAAGTATATCAGATAGAAAAAATTCAATCTGACTAACTGCTAGTTGGGTAAAAAAATGGATTAAAGGATAGTTCTAGCCTTTGTACTCAATTAGATACAAACCTATAGTTAACGATGTCCAATACTTAGATTGCTGAAACCATATCACCCTCCCAAGGTTGATTTTTATGTCTAGCTAGTATACCTAGAATAATCTTGACGCACCTCAATTTACTAATGAAATTAGTACCCGTTCCACTCAGCAAAGGGATAGTCAGAAAATTTAATTAGCATTTACAATCATTCACTTTCTATTAACAATAGGGCTTTATGAAATCCTATAGTTTTGTAAAACACCTTAGATGCGGGGAAATAATTTAGCTGGCTCCCACCATACATCCAATTAAGGTGCATCTATAAACTAAAAAGAGAATGAATAGATTTTTAATTATCCTCGTATGTTTTCTTGTTTGCGCTTGTCACAAAGACCAATCAATATCAGAGCGCAACTTGGGCGTTCACGAAAGGAATGATGAAACAGATCTAAATATTGAGGATCAAGACATAGCTACTCCAAGAACAAGTAAGCCGCCAGCTACAGCTGAGAATTCACTTACAAGAGGTTCTAAAATTATCAAAACTGGAAACTTATCATTTGAAGTAAGTAAGCTTGAAAAATCGAAATCAAGAATAGATTCCTTGGTCAAATCAGTAGATGCCTATTTTGAAAACGAACTCTTCAAGTCACGGGGAAATCGAAATTCCTATGTCATGAAAGTAAGAATCCCAACTGCCAACTTTGACACCTTTGTAAAGCAACTTGAATCAGGTACTGGAGAATTAAAATCTAAAAATATCCATGCTGACGATGTTACTGAAGAATATATGGATCTACATATTAGACTAGAGAACAACCTTGCTTATCTCCTTCAATATCAAGAGATTCTAAAAAAGGCCGTATCCATAAAAGAAATTCTAGAGGTACAAGAAATGATCCGAGGGATCGAAATAGAAATAGAAAGTAAAAAAGGGCGTATAAGGTACTTGACAGACATGGTAAAATATTCCACCCTCGATGTTGAAATATCAGAATTGATAGCCAAAGAATTAGCCTACCATGCTAGCTTCGGCAAGCGGATAAGCAATTCATTTAATTCAGGAGTCAAAGGACTCTTAGGATTTATAGTCGGCATGGTGAGTATTTGGCCTATGATCTTGTTTGGCGGGATAAGCTATGCAGTCAGGAAGCCCATTTTTAGGCTTATTCAACGATAGCAATCAGTAAGACTGTCTACTAGTTAAAATACTTCATCAATTCCGCAGGTTCTGGACGTACTCGGTAGTTGGAGTTCAAATCAGTGTGTATGATCTTGCCGCGTTCATCAGTGAGTATGACTGTGGGCATAACGGTGTCACTGTCATAGCCCAACACTTGAAAGCCCGTAGGCAAGCCATTTTTTGAAAAGATATTTAATTGCTTCGCTACACGGTTATCTTTGTCTACAAGAAATTGAAAATCTACATCGTGCTTTTTGGATAACTTTTCCGTATGACTATGCGGCTGTGGACTTACTAAAATCGTTTGGATTCCTTTCGCTTCTAGCGCTTTGTACTCGGATGCTAATTCATTGATTTGAGCTACACAGAGTGGACACCAATTTCCTCTATAAAACATGATTATGGACTTTTTTCCTCTGAATTCATCCGACACTACTGGCTCCCCTTTTACATTTTCAAAGCTTAAGCGCGGTAAGATTACACCCTCCTTCAAAACATCGTTGCTTCTATCTCCAAAGTTAGAGTACCATTTTAGATACAAGACCCAGCAAACTAGAATAATGAAACCAATAGCAGCAAAAGACTCCGCATCTTTTAGAAAGAAAGCAATAGCCAATACTAGCCCTCCTGCAGCCATAATAAGCGAATACAAATGAAGGTTTGCTGTAGTTCTTGGCACATTAACCAAAAATAATCTCCCAAAGAAAAATAGCACGGGTATGGATATCATCGCCAAGCCAACCGCCGCATACATGTACTGGTGGATGTACTGGTCTATAGCAAGCACTAGTCCCACTAGAGCTATAAGCGGAAATACCATAACAAATATAGACTTGAGCGCTTGATTCATTTCCTGATGATTTCTTGACATTTATTATAATGTCGAAACAAAGTACGGCGATGAAAAGTTTTCCCATTATATCATCCTAAGTGCTAGCCCAATAATGAATTAGGATATAGCCGTTTACTATTAAATGTCTACGATCAATTTTTTATACCTTTGCTTTGAATCAAGGAATAGAACCTATTGGACTCCACTGCTCAGCCACCACTTATAGAACTGCACTACCTCCCCTGCTTAGAATATTTCTGCCTTGTGCTTAATCAGGATAAACTTTTCCTAGAAGCACATGAATCTTATGTCAAAGGATCCTACCGCAACAAGGCTAAGATTGTCACTGCCAATGGAGTTCAAAAGCTATCCATCCCATTGCAAAAAGGTAAGCATCAACAAAAAAGCATTCAAGAAGTCAAAATATCATACACCGAAAACTGGCAAAGACAACACTGGAGAAGCCTGAAAACGGCATATGAAAATGCGCCCTACTGGGAAGACTATGAAAATGAGCTTAAGACCTTGCTCGATCAAAAAACGGAAACCTTATGGGATTACAATCTGCTTATCCTAAAAGGTTTACTAGAGATCATACAAATCGACATCCCTATTGTCCTAAGCAATGCATATGAGAAAGAGCCCAAAGGAGTACGCGATCTGAGACAAGTGATCAAGCCTAAAAATGCGGATTTTGCGTTAGAAGGGATACGCAATATCCCATATTCACAGGTTTTTGAAGATCGGCTGCCCTTTATCCCCAATGCTACCATCCTAGACTTGATATTTTGTAAAGGACCTGAAACTAGTCTTATACTGGAACAAATGGCCTTAGATCTAAAAGCCTAAAGATCTGACACTTAAATAGTTTCCATTATTTATATACTTCAAATTGATTACTTTGCCATAAATTGCAGTCAAAATAAAGTACCACTCTAAAGGAAATATGAATACGCTAATCAATAACAACATCAATGACCAACGAGCGCAAGTAGAAGAGCTCGTCAAAGAGCTTCAGTCTATAGCTGGCGCCATAGGTCATGACGAGCTAGAAAAGACCATCAGCGACCTTAGAAATCGCATCACTGAACCATTCATGTTTGTCATTGTCGGAGAAGTAAAGGCTGGAAAGAGTAGCTTCATAAATGCCCTTCTGGATCCTACAAAAGAAATATGCAAGGTGGCTCCTCAACCGATGACCGATACTATACAGCAAATAGTATATGGAGAGACGGAGAGCATCACCAATATCAATCCCTATCTCAAAAGAATACAACAACCTGTAGAAATACTCAAGGAGATAGCCATCGTAGATACGCCTGGAACCAATACTATTGCAGAACATCATCAAGAGATCACAGAGAGCTTTATCCCTGCCTCTGATTTAATCGTTTTTGTATTTGAATCCAAAAACCCATACCGCCAATCATCTTGGGACTTCTTTGACTTCATTCATAAAGAGTGGCATCGTAAGATCATCTTTGTTTTGCAACAAAAGGATCTTGTGCAGCCTGATGATCTGAAAGTAAACATCAAAGGAGTCATAGATTATGCTACCAAAAAAGGAATTCCAAATCCTAATGTATTCACAGTATCTGCACTGCAAGAGATTCAAGGCAAAACAGAAGAGAGTGGATTTAAAGATATCAAGAAATATATCGCTGATAATATCACAGGAGGTAAGGCCCCTTTTCTGAAATTGCAGAATAACATCAACACTTCCAAGAACATCAATAACCGGATCTATAAAGGTCTGGAGATTCGAGAAAAACAATGGAAGGCGGACAAATTATTCAGAGAGGATATTCGACTTACCCTCTCGGATCAATCCACAAAATCAAATGCCCAAGTAGATATTCTTGTGGAGAACTTAGTCGCAGCATACGATAAAATCACTACCGATAAGGAAAGAGAACTGGATGAAGGATTAGGTTTATTCTCACTAGCAAAAAGGAGTTTTGGTTCTATCTTTTCAAAAAAGAAAGGAGCCAAGGAGTGGCTTTCTAGCTTATCTACTGATCTTGAAAAAGATCTCAATAATGTATTGAAAGAAAGGCTAGATAAAGGCGTTATAGACAT
>CALJVI010000167.1 GCA_937974575.1 uncultured Saprospiraceae bacterium
AAAAACAAGAAACAGCCAGAAAAAGGGCTTAAAAGGCATAAAAACTAGCCTCATATTGCACCTATTCTTGATTTATATCATAAATATACTGTACCTTTGCGCCGCTAATACCAAGCGGTATTGACTAACATTATTTTTTTAACATCTGTGCTACCGACTTACCTATACATACAGGTAGTACATACAAACCGCCAATCTAATGCATTTAGATGACGAGAATAAGGACTTGGAAAACAAGGCCCCAGAAACAACTCCTGAAGTACAAGACGACGTGCAAGTATCAGAGGCTGCTCCAGAAGCACCAAAAGAGAAATATGAAGAAGCTGAAAAGCTGATCCTAGATCTTCCTGATGATCCTGCTGTAACGGGTCCTGGTCACGCTGACTATAACTGGAACGTAACACAAGCGAATACTTCAAACTATACGGAGGACGAAATTAAGAACTACCTGACTGACTATGAATCTTCATTGTCACTAGTAGAAGAATCAGAAATCGTAACAGGTATAGTATCTAACATTCAAGACGGTGACGTAATCTTGGACATCCAATATAAGTCGGATGGTCTAATACCACTTTCTGAATTTAGAGATATGCCAGATCTTAAGATAGGCGATCCTGTACTTGTATATGTAGAAAAGCAAGAGGATGACAGAGGTCAACTAGTACTATCTAGAAGAAAAGCAAAATTACTGAAAGCTTGGGATGACTTAGTAGATTCTTACACGAACGGTACTATCGTAAAAGGTACTATCGTAAGTAAGACGAAAGGTGGTCTTATTGCAGATTGCTCTGGATTGGAGACTTTCCTTCCAGGTTCGCAAATTGATATTAAGCCAATCGTTGATTATGATGCTTATGTTGGTAAGACTATGGAATTTAAAGTAGTTAAGATCAACGAAGTAATTAAGAATGCAGTAGTATCTCACAAAGCATTGATCGAATCGGATCTTGCAGAGCAAAGAGATGCGATCATCCAAAGATTGGAAAAAGGACAAGTACTCGAAGGTGTGGTTAAGAACATCACGGACTTTGGAGCATTCCTTGATCTTGGTGGTGTAGATGGTCTACTATATATCACGGATATCAGCTGGGGTAGAATCAATCACCCATCTGAGATATTGAGTCTTCATGAGAAGATCAATGTAGTGGTACTTGAGTTTGATGAGAACAAGAAGAGAATATCTCTTGGTCTGAAGCAACTTCAACCACATCCATGGGAGGTATTGCCAACCGACATCGTAGCAGGTTCTACTGTGAAGGGTCGTATTGTGAATATCGAAGACTATGGTGCTTTCTTGGAAATCAGCCCAGGGGTAGAAGGATTGATACACGTATCGGAAGTAACGTGGAGCAACCAGCCTATCAACGCGCGTGAGTTCTTCAAGCTACAGCAAGAATACGAGGCGAAGGTAGTGACGATCGATCGCGAAGAGCGTAAGATGTCATTGTCTGTGAAGCAATTGACTCCAGATCCATGGAACGAAATACAGCAGCAGTTTGCTGTAGGTACAAAGCACACAGGTGTAGTTAAGAATTTGACTCCATACGGTGTATTTGTAGAATTGGAAGAAGGTATCGGTGGAATGGTTCACATCTCTGATTTGAGTTGGACGAAGCGTTACTCTCACCCATCTGAGTTTACTGCAGTAGGGAAAGATATCGATATCACTATCTTGGAAATAGATCCAGAAAGCAGAAAGCTTTCTCTAGGTCATAAGCAATTGGAAGAGAATCCTTGGGATACTTTCGAAAGCGTATTCCCAGTAGGTTCATACCATGAGGCTACAGTGATGAAGCGTGATGATCGTAGAGCAATCATGTTATTGCCTTATGGTTTGGAAGCATACTCTCCAATCAAGCACATGCGCAAAGAGGACGGCAATACTGCTGAACTGGATGAGCAATTGACTGTGAAGGTGATCGAATTCAATAGAGACGATAAGCGTATCATGGTTTCTCACTCTCGCTACCTAGAAGACATCCGCAAAGAAGCTGGTGAAACTGTAATCAGCGAACTTGAAGATCCTAAAGCACCTAGTAAAGAGCCACGTAAGCCAGCTCGTAAGCCTGCAGCTAAGAAAATGCCAAAAGTAGAGCGTACAACGCTTGGTGATATGGCTGCTTTCTCTGCATTGCAAGTACAGCTTGATGAGAACAAGAAAGCTGCTGAAGCTCCTGCTGCAAAGCCTGAGGCGAAGAAAGAGGAAGAGTAAACGTTGCGAAGCAATTTTGATCCAGTGGATCAAAATAGTTTACGAACCGAGGCTCCCGGCGAGGCATGAAATATGCCAAACGAAGGGACCGTCCTCAAAATAGTATAAGCGGGAATTAACTCCCTAGGAAAATATTAAATCCTCGATCCAGTAATGGGTCGGGGATTTTTTTTGAATATTGATAGACCGCATGTAGTCTGAAGAGTGTGAAATTGGTATAGATTAGAGATTTCAATTGTCGTAGTGAAATCTACATTGGATAATTGTACATTTTTGATCTAGACCTTTCTTACCCGATACTCTATAGATTAACCTGTGTTCATGTGTAATTCTTCTAGACCAATACCCTTTGAGTCCATGCTTTAGGGGCTCGGGTCTCCCCAACCCTTTGAATGGATTATTTTTGATGGATTTTAATAATTCTTTGATCTTGGCAACCTGGTCGGTGTCGTGATCAATCCAAAATTCGAAATCCTCCCAAGCATTTTTTGTAAATACAATATTCATATTAGAGGGCTCAATCGTCTAGTGAAAATGGAATTGTCTCACCATCTTTTAGTTGCTTTATTGACTCTTCTAGTCTTTCTCTATTCGCTTTGGTGGATAGCAGATATTCAGTCTCTTTCAATGAATTATATTCTTGAATAGACATGATGACAATGGCATCGTCATCATTGTTATTTCTTGGGACTATAATGACATCCATCGATTTACTGATAGAGTCAAAGTAATATTTCATCTTAGATCTTAGAGAACTTATGGTAATGGCCTTCATAATTATACTATATGTACGTATAAATGTACGTAATATCGTACAAAGTATCAAGGCCTCGTAATGATTATACTATTCCTTTCTACTCCAACCAACTCTTATAATAATCCTTATCCTCCACCCCATATGCATGTTCCGTCATATACAAAGGATGAAAAGTATCAATCATGACAGCGAGCTCGCCCGTCTCTTTAACGCCAATACTCTTCTCAGCCGTACCAGGATGCGGGCCATGAGGAATGCCGCCAGGATGTAGAGTAAACATCCCTTTCTCGACATGACTACGACTCATAAAATCGCCATCCACATAGTACAGCACCTCATCACTATCGATATTGCTATGATTGTATGGGGCAGGTATCGCTAGAGGGTGATAGTCGAACAGACGAGGCACGAAAGAACAGATCACAAAATTTCTTCCATCAAAAGTTTGATGCACTGGAGGCGGCTGATGCACACGACCGGTGATCGGTTCAAAATCATGAATCGAGAATGCGTATGGATAGACATAGCCATCCCAACCTACCACATCAAATGGATGATTGAGGTAAGAATATGGATAGATAACATCTTTCTTTTTGATGAAAAACTTAAACTCGCCCTTCTCATTATGCGTCTCCAGATCTTTGGGCTTGCGGATATCACGTTCGCAGTATGGCGCATGCTCCATGAGTTGTCCAAACTTATTACGGTATCTCTTAGGCGCAGTGATTGGGCCTGAGGATTCGACGATCATCAATCTATTATCCGACTGATCAAACTCCAATTGGTAGAGTGTCCCTCTAGGGATGACAAGATAGTCGCCGTATCCAAATTTGATATTCCCGTACATGGTCCTTAGTGTACCATCCCCCTTATGAACAAAAATCACTTCGTCGGCATCCGCATTCTTAAAAAAGTAATCCGTCATACTTTTGCTAGGAGCAGCAACAGAGATCTTACAATCCGAATTGACTAACATGGCTTTCCTAGACTTGATATAGTCGTCCTCTGGGGAGATCTTCCAACCTTGCAGGCTACGGTGCTTTAGTTGCTTATCCTCTATGATCTTTGGAGCGATACTATATGGCTCGCCTACTTGTACGATTTGAGTAGGAGGGTTGCAGTGATACAGTAAAGAGTGCAGGTCGCTAAAACCCTCTGTTGAAAACAGCTCCTCTTTGTAAAGACTGCCATCTGCTTGTCTGAATTGAGTATGTCGTTTTGGGGGTATTTCACCTAAAGAATAGTAATGCATTTCTTTGAAATTTAATTTTCAATTTTCAATTAACAATGTGCAATTAACAATTGAAAATGCACAATTATCAATTTTCAATGTGCAATTAATAATGTGAAATTTTCAATTAACAATGTTTAGCTAACAATGTACAATTTATCAATTATTCCAATGAAAATGGTCCCATTGTACATTGAAAATTGCCCCATTGCACATTGAACATTGTCCCATTGCACATTACCTAAGATACCTCCTGATCCTTCAAAATCCTCCTAAGAATCTTTCCCACATTTGACTTAGGAAGTTCATCTCTAAATTCTACCAGTTTAGGGACCTTATATCCTGTGAGGCTTTCTCGACAATGCGCAATAACTTCAGCCTCTGTCAAAGAGTTATCCTTTTTGACGACAAATACTTTAACGGCTTCCCCAGACTTATCACTAGGTACTCCGATTGCAGCGGCTTCTAGTATTTTAGGATTATTGACGAGGACGTCTTCGACTTCATTGGGGTATACATTGAATCCAGAAACCAGGATCATATCTTTTTTACGATCGACGATACTAAAAAATCCATCCTCGTCCATCTTTCCAATATCACCGGTATAAAGCCAACCCTCTGGAGTGATGGTTTTCGCAGTTTCTTCTGGACGATTAAAGTATCCTTTCATGACTTGCGGGCCATTGACTTGGATTTCGCCAATCTCTCCTACACCTATCGCTTGGCCGTCTTCGTTGACAATACGCACATCCGTGGAAGGCAATGGCAAACCAATACTCCCTAGACGCAGCGAGTCATCAAGAGGATTGACTGTCACTACTGGAGAAGTCTCCGTCATCCCAAATCCTTCAGCAAGGTGACATCCCGTCACTTCTCTCCATTGCTTAGCAACAGCAGTTTGCACCGCCATACCACCACCGACCGTGATGTTGAGCGAAGAAAAATCCAACTCCGCAAATTTCGCATGATTCAAAAGGCCGTTATATAGTGTATTTACACCAGTGAATACGGTTACTTTATGTTGTCTAAATTCCTTTAGAATAGAGTCTAGATCTCTAGCATTGGTAACCAGTACCGTGTGTGTACCTACACTCATCAGCGCCAGACAGTTGACCGAAAAGGCAAAGATATGGTACATCGGCAGTGGCGACAAAGCTATCTGATTGGGTTTATTCATGAAGGGCATCATCCAAGCTTGGATCTGCTCCATATTGGATACCAGGTTTTTATTGGTCAGCATAGCCCCTTTAGATACCCCAGTAGTTCCACCCGTATATTGCAGTAAGATCACATCATCTGGAGAACCACGATGTATTTCATAATCAAACTTTTTACCTTCCGCTAGTGCATCCTTAAAGTTGATGCTGTTAGGCAAGTCAAAGGCAGGGACCATGCGCTTCAATTTGCGCACTGCAAAGTTGACCATATTTCTTTTGAAGAAACCATGCATTTCGCCGATACTAGTGACGACGACCATTTTTATTTTGGTGGCCCCTATGATTTTTTCTAGATTATGGGCAAAGTTTTCGGCGATGACTACACCCTTCACATCTGCATCGGTAAATTGGTGTTCCATTTCACGCGGCGTGTACAGCGGATTAGTATTTACGATAACCAAACCAGCTCTCAATGCTCCAAACAAAGCAATAGGATACTGGAGTAGATTAGGCATCATGAGTGCGATTTTGTCGCCCTTCTCAAAACCTCTTTGCAGCAAAAATGCCCCAAATTGCTTCGATTTTTTGTCCAATGTCTCAAACGAGATAGTACTCCCCATGCATGTAAATGCAGGCAAATTTTTATATTTCGCAAATACGGAATCAAACATTTCCACAAGGGAGCTGTATTTATCGGTATTGATATTTGCAGGAATTCCTCCAGGATAATTTTTCAGCCAAGGTCTATCAGTCGCCATATTATGTTACACTTATTTTGAATGAGCAAAATACAATTTTTTTCTAATGTATACAGCTATTGGGCATCTCGCCTGATATATAGG
>CALJVI010000168.1 GCA_937974575.1 uncultured Saprospiraceae bacterium
AGCCCCCAGATCCACTCCCCTTGCTGATCAAAATATCCGATCAGATCACCTTGCTCTACTCTAAAAATTCCATCACCAGCGTAGCTGATATACTCATAGTCAGGCTCTACAATCATCTCACCGCTGAGATTACTTAATCCAGAGAAAGACTTGATGCGTACTTTAGCGTATCCATTTTCAAAGCTTTCAATTTTATCATATTTTGGAGGGATGACTTCGATTCCTTTTTGATTAATGACGCCCCACAGACCTTCTACTTGAACTACTGCCACACCATGTGAGAAGCTACCAGCCTTTTCATAAAAACCATCGTAGAGTCTAGCCTGCTCAGTAATGTAATAGAATCTATACTTTTCGTCTCGTACTAGGCCTCTGCCATCATTGAAATTCATCAAACGATTGAGCCCTGGCTTAATCAAGAACTCGCCTTCACGGTCAATTAAGCCTGCTTTGCGGTATCCATTATAAACTACTGCTTTACCATCTTGGAAGTCGAGACATTTCGAAAACTCCAAAGGAATGATAGTCTCTCCTAGGTGATTGATATAGCCACACTTTCCATCTTTTTGAACACTTACCATCCCTTCAGAAAAGTCGGATACTTTGGAGTAAGTATTCTCGACCACCAGTTTTCCATGAGTATCAATGAAACCATAATGATCTTGTAGACGAACTGCAGCGAATCCCTCACTGAAAGGCTGAATAGAACGGTAGGCCGTATTGGTCACTACTTTGCCCTGCTCGTTTAATACTTCATATTTGATACGATTGGCTTGCCTGCTAGCGATGGCTAGGCCGTCACTATTGAAAGGTGAAATCAATACATATTTTGGACGAACTAGAAATTCGCCTTTTGGATCAATCAATCCATATTTGCCATCAAACTTTACACGAGCTACCCCATTTTTAAAATCATCAGCGACACTATATTCTGGCTTAATTACGACATTGCCATCTATATCCATATAGCCTCTTCCAGAGCTGCCTCGGAACCAAACTAATCCTTCCGCATGATTGCCTAGTTGGCTATGCTCAAAAGCCAATTGGGTATCGCCGAGCTTATCTATTACGCCCCACTTATTGGACAACTTTACAGTAGCATACCCTTGCGAGAAATTATTCACTTTCGAGAAGCGGCAAGGAATGATTTCCCTTCCGTTCTTATCTACAAAGCCCCAGGCCTTGCCTTTACGCACGGCTAAACGTCCTTCGCAAAATTCTCCCAGCTCATCATACATCAAGCTTACTGTCACTTGTCCAAGGGTATCGATCAATCCGTATTTTTCTTTGTCCATGGATATTTTGAGTATGCTATTCTCGGTGTTATCGAGGAAATTGATGTGGTCATAATTACATTCCATCTTTGTTTTTCCATCGACACCTACTACGCCCCATTTTTTATCCATCCCCACGATACCAACCTCATTGACAAAATCTCTGGCGAAGTCATATATGGGACTTACAATTTCTACCCCTGCCGTATCTATATATCCCCACTGACAGTCATGGCAAATCAAGCGTCCATCTTGATACAATTCTTGATCAAGAGTAGTATAACTCATTAAAGAATAAGGACATAAGAGATTACTGGCAAATTCTTTTGCCGGCGCCAGATTTATGGGTGTATTTTTCAAGGTGATCGAAAGCTTACCTTTCTGAGAAAACCTTGTTAATCCATCCTTAAACTCACCAACATAAGCAAGGTTCTTTTTGACAACTTTACCTTTCTTAGAAATTAGACCATGTCTACCATCTGAAAAGACTACTCTAGCAACAGATGAACCCTGAGCAAAATCTGAATATCTAATATCTATCAAATCTACCAAAGTAGAATGCATTCCAACTTCATTATTAACAAGACCAAAAACATCCATTGATCTAAAATCCGTCTTATCCAGTTTGAAATAATTATTTAGCTCCATGCCCACTCTTGTAAATCCTAGTCCATGTTCGATATCTACCCAATCATAAATAGGCTCTATCTGGTTGGTGCCATCCTCAAGTTTTCTAAGTCCCCACTTGTCTAATTTAGGCGCATAAAACCACTCAAAGTTTTCCAATTGATAGTTGGTTTGCAGCCCATCAAAAAATCTACCTCTTGTTCTTCGATTCTGTCTATTATTTCCACCAATTGAAATGGTATAGTGTTTTTCTAGTTTACTTTCATCTACGATATGCCCATCTTCGTCAATTCCAAAGATTTCCATCACGCCATTATAGTTGGCTTTGATCATATCTTCTTCTATGGCTACACGTTGATATTTCGCTTCTATGAGTTCTTCTCCGTCTATATTGATGGCTGTGTAATATTGTCCTTTTTTTGCAGCACAAACCCTATTTTTGCTTGGTGCAATATAGTCGTACTCAAAGGGAATTACTACTTCATCACCCATGGAGACAATACCCCACTTGCCTTCAAAGTTTACTCGAAACAAATCTTCTGTGTAAGCATGTATTTCATGGTATCTCGCTTCTAGGATGGTACGACCTACGTTATTAATTAACCCCAATCGACGTTGACTCTTTGTCAAAACGTAGTCATCACTAAAAGAGTAATAATTACTGTACTCATCTTTGGCAACAATCTTCTTGGCTGCATCAGAATATAAATACTTGAGATTCTTACTGACCAAAATTACAAACTGGTCATTGATCTTATGATAAGAATCAAATGAAGCAGAAAAAACTTCATTTCCTTGCTCATCGACCCCTCCCCATCGTCTTTTATCTTTAAAGAGAAATAACTTATCGTGAAGGATTTTGACCTCCTTGTACTTAGGTGGCAAGAGTACCAGACCATTGGCATTCAGCAGACCGACTCGGTCTTCAATTTGTGTTTCAAAGTAATTATTATTGACAATGCGCAATGATTCGTAGGCTGGTTCCGACAGCAAGGTGCCATCCTTTCTAGCCAAGCCCCATTTATTATTCTGTAAAAAAGCAAGGTATTTATCTTCCCAAATATGAACACGGCTATATCCTTTATTTAGGATTATCTTCTCGTTGAGATCGACCACCATCCATTCTCCTTGATCCATCACAGCGATGAGATCTTGGTCCAGAACTTTTATATCTTCATATCTAGGGCGAATGATTTCATTGACCGATTTATCTAGCAGGCCTACCCCTTCCCCTTTTTGAATGACCGCATACCCAAAATGCTTAAATTCACCAATGGCATTGTAGACAGGATCGAGGACCATCTCGCCATTAGCATTGATCAAACCCCACTTCTTATCTTTTTTTATTGGAAACAACTGCTGCGCTGAGGCAGGAGATGAGATGGCAAGTACACATAGCCATAGCAGTAGCACCTTGATGCTAGGCTGCGAAATCGATGGTTCTATTTCTGTACTATGGGTGTTCAAACTAAATATCCGATTGTAAGTATGGTATAGCAATTTACTAAAACATTCTCCCTTTTTTATAAGCTCACAAAATAAGAATGAAATAAGCATAGAAAAGTAACAACCCTAACATTGTTTGGAGCAAAATCATTTTGCCAAAACAAACAATTTTTCAAATTAAGTGCAAAAAAGGCCTATTCTTCCACTTTTTGCTCAAAAAAACTAAATATGGCTTGACCATAATTCTTCTCTTTCACATAATTTTCAGCATTCCCAAAATCGTGCTTATTGTCATGCTCTACTACTAATAATCCATCCTCTTTGAGCAATTCATACTTAAATATCTCCTTAGGGAGGCTAGATAGATTGGGCAATGGATATGGAGGACCCGCAAAAATATAGTCATACTGGATCCCACAATGCTTGATATACTTGAATACATCAGAGCGAACAATGCGAATACAATCTTCAATCTCCAATTTCTTGCTGATTTGTTTTACAAAGTTCAAGCAAGGTCCATGCTGATCTACATAGGTCACATTTGTACATCCTCTAGAGATGCATTCATAACTGTGACTGCCTGTGCCTCCAAATAGATCAAGGATAGCACAATCTTCAAAGTCAATCCTGTGCATCAACGTATTATACAATCCTTCCTTGGCAAAATCAGTCGTAGGACGAGTTGGCCACTTATCGGCAGGTGGGTAAAATCGTCTACTTTTGAACTTGCCAGAGATTACACGCATAGTTTCATACTTAAGAGGTCTCGATAAAAATGAAAATCCACATCTTGAAAAGCTGAGCTGTATTGATAATAGCTTGGCGCTTGTATAAACTGTATATTTCTGACATACTTACTGAGCTGTTCGTAAGTAGCCGTTTTTTTCTTGGCTCTTCCTGATATTAACACAGGTACCGTCTCCGAATCCAGCTTAAACTGCTCATAAACCAGCAAAGTATAGTACATAAAATCCAGTTCCGTCTTATACTGAAAGGTATTCACCAGTTGGAGTTGAGATTTATCAAACAGGACTATACCCATGATTCCATTTCCAACATGTATGAACACTTGCGGTCCTTCATGATGCTGCGCATGCTGATAAGATTGCATAATCAAAGGAGAGACGATATGGAGATGACTCGCACCTGGAAAATAACTCTTTGTTACATCCATGATTACCTTGTCTACACCATAAACTACATGCGCAGCCAACTTGCTCAGGCGACACATATCGACTACAGTATCCTCCCCCAAACGTGTTACCTGTGAAAGATAGCTCCTGAGTTGATGCTTATTATAGAGCTCCTCTGGAACAATAGTAAACTTGGTACTGGAATAACAAATAAACACATGAGCATAAGGGAGTTGCAGAAATTTTTCTGACATCAGAATTTTCTGTAAGACCAATTCCTTGTCTTGCTGCGTTGGCTCCCGCATGGCAAAATCATACCTTATTTGCTTGAGGACTAAGGCGTTGGCAGACTCATCTTCAATAAAATAAAAAAAGCTGTCCATACCTATAAGGATGGACAGCGTATATTCTATACTGAAATATTTGTCAAACTTTGGATCGACAATATCTACGTTTCCTGCTACCAATTTCCTGCTAGGCTTGGTTTAGACATATCACCGAATTTGATAAACTTATTTGGATCATAAGTATCATCATATCTTTTAAATCTAGGGTCAGCATACTTACCCATGTACTTGTTTCTATTGGTTCCTACCTCTGTAACATATACCAAAGTAGCTTGGTACGTCATGGTATCTGCCTTGATTTCAAAGGTCTCATTATTGGTAAATGGAATGTATGGCAATGAATCCAGGTTGATCCCCATATTGGTAATCGAATCCATAGCTGATACAAAAGTGGTATCGTAGGTAATTTCTTCGTTCGCATCAATATCTCCTAAGATACTTACAATCGTGAAGTTCTCATTTTTCAATACTTGTGATAGCGTATCAAAGTTATGTGCAAACTTGCCCGTAATATCTCTGAAAGATTCCTGAGCGATACGAATCTGTTCCAACTTTGACGTTACAGCCCCTTCTCTTACTGCTCTTTGCGATTGAAATTCTATTGGCTCACGTATACTGTCGATTAAGATGTATGCTAAAGCTGCGATAACTAATACTAAGATGATGTTTATAGCAATTCTCATTGGTATGTTTTTAGCGTTTTGATACGTGCAATAATAAGATATTTTTTACAATAATAGGTGCTAATCACAAGAGATTCTAAGCACTTAATCTGTAAAATAGTCAAAATATGTCTCTCGTCATTCAAGGTTATAGATGCAGTATTTCTTAATTTTGGCGTATAAATATAAAAAGACCTTGAAAAAAGTTACTCTTCTAGCTATTGAGTCATCCTGTGACGACACTTCAATAGCTATTTTACAAGATGGCAAGATACTTTCCAACTGTGTGGCAACGCAGGAAGCACACCGTATATATGGAGGGGTAGTCCCCGAATTAGCCTCTAGAGCGCATCTCGAAAATATCATCCCTACCGTGGAGCAAGCACTGGTCCAAGCCAATATTACTAGGAAAGACCTCGACGCCATTGCAGTCACTCGTGGACCTGGTCTTTTAGGCTCTTTGATCGTGGGAGTTACCTTTGCCAAATCATTTGCCCTAGCTCTTGATCTCCCCTTGATAGAGGTCAATCATATGCAAGCCCATGTTTTAGCTCATTATGCGGAAGCACCCTTTCCAAAGTTTCCATTCCTATGCTTGACGGTATCGGGTGGGCACACACAGATCGTTATGGTTCGCGATCACTTAGATATGGAGGTACTTGGCAGCACCATTGATGATGCAGCGGGCGAGGCATTTGATAAGACGGGCAAGCTACTTGGCCTCGACTACCCTGCTGGCCCCATCATTGACAAACTCGCCAAAAAAGGGAATCCCATATTCACTTTTACCAAACCCAAGGTAGGAGAACTAGAATTCTCTTTCTCTGGCCTCAAGACCAATATCCTTCAATTTTTGAAAAAGGAAATTGCTAAAAATCCGTCCTTTATTAAGGAGAATCTAGAAGACATTTGTGCCTCTGTGCAGACCTGCATCATCGACATCCTTATGGAGAAGCTTTCGATCGCTGCCTCCAAACATCAGATCGATCAGATCGCTATTGCTGGAGGCGTTTCCGCCAATTCCGGTTTACGCGCAGCACTTCAGACCTATGGCGAACGCCTTGGTTGGGAAACATATATCCCCGCATTTCAATACTGCACTGACAATGCTGCCATGATCGCCGTGGCTGCATACTATAAATACCAACAAGGGCAATTTTCAGATCAAAGCATGGCTCCCATCACACGCTGGGCTATATAGATATTAGAGTTTATATATTTGGGCATGCCCTTCCCCCAGCAGGCTTGCTGGGGTTCCCTCATTATATGGGTCCACTGGACCCATATTGCTACGCACCATTCGGTCAGGTCAGGCTATCCAGCACTCCACTCCGTTTCGATCCTAGCGGATGACCTTCCTACGGTCGGTCTGCTTACTATCCTTCATGCAAAAAAAAGAGTCCATGACTACACTTTGTTTTAAGCATCCTTAATTGACACTCCCTTAAAATATAGGATTCTCATCGAAAAAACATCCATAATCATCGAAAATACGTATCAAATACCAATAATATCAATTAGTTTAGTGTTACATAAATAAAATACGCCACTCATGAAAGATAAGATTAGAGATAAGATACTAGACGGTCTCAAAGACAGCATCCTAGGTAAAAACTCTGCTCCACAAGGCAACAACAAAGATGAACTAGCAGATAGCATCATTCGCAACCATACCATATGGTCTATGGGTGCAGGATTTATCCCAATTCTCATAGCTGATATTTTTGCGGTATCCGCATTACAGATGGATATGATCAGACAGCTGTGCAAGGTATACGATATTGATTATGAAGAGACGAGGGGTAAAGCCATAGTCACTTCCTTGACGGGAGCTACTATCGCTAGACTTGGCGCTAGATCTATCATCAAACTTATCCCGGGTTTAGGTTCTGTGATCGGTGGTGTCACCGTTTCTATTTTTGCAGGGGCATCTACTTATGCCTTAGGTGAAGTTTTCAAATCGCACTTTGCATCTGGAGGCACTATTCTTGACTTCGACCCAGATCGTGTCAAGAAGTTCTACCGTGAAAAATTCGAAAAAGGAAAAGACATAGCCAAGGAATGGAAAGACGAGGCAAAAGATATAGCAGATGACCTTACAGAAAAGGGATCCATCGTAGTAGACGACATCGTCGACAGCACTGCAGAAATCTTTGCAGACAATGAAGCTATTATTAAAGAAGATGACAAAGATGTCCCTTCTTCTAGTACAGACACTTCAAGTTCTGATACACCAGCTTCTGAGTTTGTAAAAAAAGCATTTGAATCTGACCCCTTGGCAAAGCTCAAGGAATTAGGCGAACTCAAATCTTCAGGTGTCATCACCGAAGAAGAATTCAAAGCCATGAAGAAAAAGATAATTGATGATTTTTAAATTTGGTAAATTTAAATTCCCAAAGTAGGCTATTCCACTAGCTTACGAAAAGGCGGCCTCTCTGAGGTTGCCTTTTTTTGTGGTAGTGTTATATATTCGAAAAGCTATTTATTTAATTCAAAGCCTACCAAAAAACCGTGAGAGTGATAGTAAGGGCTGAGACCTTTTAGTCTCAGGTGCGGAGCACGGGAGCGGAGCGCACCCCTGCATAGCACGACCCCAGCAGCAGCGCTAGCGAAAGCTGGGGTCTCACCCAAATAAGTCTCTTAAAAAAGATCCCACGATCCTTAATTTCAAAAAGTATAGTAGCTTTGTCCGAAATTTTGATGTTATAATGAAAGAATACTTAGTTCCTCACATAGAAAGCTTTAAAGAGTGGGAAGAAATCAAGGCTATGACTGATTTCCAATACCCTTGGAGATCGGAATCTCCACCTCCAACCAGCTTTCAGGCTTACCACGATATGAGGTGTCTATATTTTAGATTTGTAGCTACGGGGCCTACTCCTAATGTGTTTGTCGAAAGCGATGAAAAACTGGAAGTCATCCATTCAGAACGAGTAGAAATATTTTTCAAGAAAGACGATGCTCTGAATCCATATTATTGTTTTGAAATAGATCCTCATGGTCGTGTACTCGATTATGAAGCAAAGCACTATCGAGAATTTAATTGGGAATGGGAATGGCCCGGTGCTATGGAAGTCAATGCCATAGAAATTCCCGAAGCTTATATTGTGACCGGTCGATTCGAATTGGGTGCCTTCAAAGAATTGGGCATATTAAAAGGAAATATCTTAGAAGCTGGATTGTATAGAGCGCAATGTACTTCCCTTATAGATGACCAAGCTACGCACAAGTGGATCAGCTGGATAGATCCTAATACAAAGGAGCCGGACTTCCATGTCCCGAGTTCATTTGGAAAATTCATTTTGGAGGCTCCTGAGCTAAATTAGAATCTCGGGTATTTCATAGGGCTTAAAGTCACCTCTATTAAGCATCCTCTTGATTGATCAGAAAATGAAAGTTTTCTTAAGTGCATAAAAACGTCCTTAATTATAGATTAAGTATTTTTTACGTATTTGCTTAAAAGCTTCCAAGTCGGATTGCCAAGTGGCTCTAATCTGCGCTTCATTTTTTCCTTCCTGTATCATCTTTTGTAGCTTATCTGTGCCTGCTAATTTTTCAAAGAAGGAATTAAAAAAATCATCTTTGTTATCAGCATCCTGATAAAAGTCGATTAGATACTGGAGATTCAACTTCTCTTGTTGATATGCCATCAAGGAAGACATTTTGCTAAAATCAACACCCCTGCATTGCACACCTTTGTGCTTTGGTTGGGTAGCACCTGGTCTAGATCTTGGAGTAAAAAAATCATCTCCTATCTTGCTCTTTGGATGCCCTATGATTTGAAACTGTTTATTCGTGCCTCTACCGACACTCACATCAGTACCTTCAAACAAACATAAGGAGGGATAAAGATAGATGGATAGATTGTTTGGTAAATTAGGAGATGGCTTTACAGGCAGTATGTAAGGAGTGTTACGATCGTAGTTTTTGCATTGGATCACTGTCAAGTCACAGCTCAAACCTTCCCCTAGCCAAGCTTCACCATTGATCATTTTTGCGTACTCTCCTATAGTCATGCCGTGTACGATAGGCACTTGATGCATCCCCACAAAGGAAGAAAAAGCTTTCTCCAGAACAGGACCATCTACATAATGACCATTAGGATTGGGGCGATCTAGCACGATCACTGGAATATTGACCTCGGCCGCAGTTTGCATGACATAATGCATCGTAGAAATATAGGTATAGAATCGAGCGCCAACATCCTGAATGTCAAAAATCACAACATCTAGATCTGCAAACTGCGCATCGGTAGGCTTCTTGTTCTTTCCGTATAAAGAGATGATCGGCAATCCTGTACGAATATCCTTTCCATCTTTGACCTGTGCGCCGGCATCGGCCTTGCCTCTAAATCCATGTTCTGGTGAAAAGATCTTCTTAATATCCATACCTGTATGCAATAGGGAATCTACAATGCTCTGCCCTGCTATCATGGAGGTCTGATTGACAACCATGCCAATACGCTTCCCTTTGAGCAATGGCAAATAGGCTGCTGTCTGTGCTGCCCCTACACTTACTTCCTTGACTGCTAAAATCGGTTTGGGAGCTATAGTTCCTGATTTACTGGTTTGTCCCACGCATGAGCAAACACATATAATAGCGGCAATAAAAAAAGTAAAAATTGGTAATTTCCTCATGAATGTATATCTTGTTCTTAGGTAAGAACGCAAGTGATCAGATGTATCGTCAGATTCGCTTGCGTTTTTTTTATGCTTACCCAAAAACGTTAGTAGAAGCTTAAAGATAGTATTTCAGTGAAGAAAAAATTATATGCAGTCGTAGATTTAGAAACTACTGGTGGAAAAGCCTCTAGGGAGAAAATCATTGAAGTAGCTATAGTTTTGTATGATGGCGAGAAAATCATAGATCAGTGGGAGTCGCTCATCCATCCTGAACGTGCTATATCCTACAGTATCACTCGCTTGACAGGGATTACCAATGATATGGTAGTAGATGCTCCAAAGTTTTATGAGGTAGCAAAAAAGATCGTAGAGATGACCGAAGGCGCAATCTTCGTAGCGCATAATGTCCGATTTGATTACCAGTTTTTACGAGAAGAGTTTTTACGATTGGGGTTTTCCTTCAGTCGAAAGCAGTTATGCACCGTAAGATTGAGCCGGCAGGCTTTTCCTGGATTAAAAGGATATGGGCTGAGCAAGCTGATCGATCATTTCAATATCCCCATTGCAGCTCGCCATCGGGCTATGGGCGACACTATGGCTACAGTAGATCTATTGGGTAGAATATTGAGGCAAGAAGGAAATGATCAGATGGCCAATGATATGATCAATCAGGGGGTCAAAGAATCTAAGCTACCCAAAGATATCACCCTAGATATACTTCATGCCCTGCCAGAAACATGTGGCGTATACTACTTTCTAGATGAAGATAAGGACATCGCCTACATTGGTAAAAGCACTAACATTCGCAAGCGAGTCATGCAGCACTTTGCCAAAGCATCCGAGAAGGCATTAAAATTACATCGGAAAGTTAGAGAAATAACTTATGAGGAAATGGGCAGTGAGTTGATCGCCCTACTCTATGAGTCCCAGCTCATCAAAGAGGAAAAGCCATATATCAATAGAGCGCAACGTACTTACAAATTTCCATATATGGTCCATTCCTATTTGGACATATGGGGCTATCTGAGATTTGAGATAGTCAAAAATATTGCTCTCAATCGTAAAAAGTATCAAATGGTCTCTGAGTATACTTCTGCTATGAGCGCCAGAGGTTTCCTAGGGAGAGTACGAGAAGAATATGAGCTGTGTAGTTTCTTATGCGGAATAGATAAAACAGTCCCCTGCTTCGATGCACAAATTCAACAATGTCGTGGTGCATGTACGCAAAAGGAATCCTCAGATGACTACAACGAGCGTGCTCAAATGGGTATAAAAAAGCTATCGACTGTTTTTGATAAAGACTTTTTCATACTTGAACCTGGACGTTCTGAAAATGAATTTGCAGTCGTCCAAATCGAAGATGGCATTTGCAAAGGATTTGGTTTTCTAGATCAAGACAGTAGCCAAGGAGCTCATTTGGAGGCCTTGCAAGATGCCATCAAACCCTATCCGGCCTATCCAGAAACAACAAGAATCATTCGTACCTATTTAAAAAATCATCCTCAGGCAAAAATAATTACTTACGACAAAGCTGTATTTGAGTAATAAGAAGTCAAAATTCACTTTCGTAAAGATCTCCTCTTTATTAGGCTTTGTAATTATTTGCACACATAAAATTTTGCCCTCAAAGGACTAAGCGAACTAATATAATACAGCCTTCATTTTATTGTCTTGAGCAACGTTAAACCCTTGAAAAGTAACACACTTTGCATAAATATTTATTTTATGCGAAATAACATTTCCTTAATACTAAA
>CALJVI010000169.1 GCA_937974575.1 uncultured Saprospiraceae bacterium
CATGGCCTTTTCTTTTTGAATGGAGCTATTGAGCTGCTTGATATTCTCTATTTCTTTGTCCATGCTAACTACTTGTCGGACTACATCATTTTGGTTAATGACATTACTGTACTCTTCTACTTTGAGTATGAGTTGTCCATATGAAGATTGCAGTTCTCCTAGGTGGAGTGATCGCGGTATTTTTTGGTGGAGCCTAGCATTTGGAATATTCTTTTCCTGATATGCCTTGATGAATGCCTCTAGGGACTGAATATCTGTAGACGCTGCGGTATTCTTAATATAAAGTATAGGGTCATTTTGCTTTACTTCCACTTGATTAGTTATAAACAATTTGTCAATAACACCACCCACCTTTGCTTTGATTTCAATAGGAGGATTTTCTGAACTCAGTATCCCCCTCGCTACGATCTTGTCTGGATACTGGATGAAGTAGGATAAGCATAAGATCATCAAGAGGACCATAGCGGTGATCCCGATACCGCTACGCAGCAGCCATCCTGGATGACTACCAATGAAGTCATCTAGATCTTGCCTATGTTCGATATGTGGACGCTTTGGTTCTGACATTATTTGCTCAGTTCTAATTGATTTTTGATGAGGTCATAGTAGTAGCCTTTCATATCAACCAGCTCCGTGTGCGTACCTCGTTCTTGCACTTGTCCTTCGTGCAGCACAATGATCTGGTCTGCCTGCTTGACGGTGCTTAGTCTGTGTGCAACTACAACAGCCGTTTTGTTAACTAAGAAGTCTTCTAGCTGCGTCATGATTTCTTTTTCATTTTTGGTGTCCAGCGCATTTGTAGCTTCATCCAAAAACAAGAAAGGTGCGTTTTTATAAATAGCTCTCGCTATGAGAATACGTTGTTTCTGACCTGTACTTATTCCATAGCCTTGTGTACCGATACGGGTATGAATTCCTTGAGGCAAATTTTCTAAGAAGCTTCCTAGCTGTGCTTTTGCAGCAGCGTTTATGACACCTTGTGTATCTGGATAGTCATCGCTCTCTGCTATATTATGGAGGATCGTGTCCGAGAAGAGAAACCCTTCTTGAGTGACTACACCACACTGTCTGCGCCAAACCTTCATGTCGATTGAGGAGAGATCTTGTCCACCAATTTTGATCTGCCCTTGTGATGGCTTATAAAAACCTAAGAGCATATTTATAAGTGTGGTCTTACCACTTCCACTATGTCCTACGATCGCTGTAGTCTTCCCAATTGGGATATGAATATTGACCTCCTTTAGGACTACAGGTGAGATAGGGGTATATTGAAAGGTAACATTTTTGAAATCAAGATCTCCGACTGGCACAATATTGATCTTTGGTTCTTCAGTATTTTCTTCTGGTGTAGCCAGGTGTACTTCAGAAAGACGTTCGAGACTGATGCGTGCATCTTGAGCAGCACGGACAAATCCTAGCAGCTGTTGTAGTGGTGCATTGAGCTGACCGATAATATACATAATAGCCAGCATCATACCTAAGGTAATGTTTCCGCTAAGTACTTCTGTGGCTGCAACAAAGGTGATGAGTATGTCCTTGCACTGATTGATAGATAAAGCTCCAGCGTCTTGATATTGTGTAATGGTCAAAGCCTTCATTTGAACCCTGAATAACTTGGCCTGTATCGCTGTCCACTTTTGCCTTCTCTTGAGTTGGCTACCTTGTAGTTTGATTTCAGGCATACCATGTATGATCTCCAATAGTGAATCTTGATGATCCGCCATCTGGTCAAATGCTTTATAGTCGATCTCTCTTCTTTTCTTTAAGAATAAAAGAATCCATAGCATATAGAGTATAGCGCCAACTAAGAAGATTAGAAATATAGTACCACTATAAATAGCGAGTACTGCACCGAAGACGACAAGGTTTAGAATAGCTAGAATAAAACCTAAACTTGATTTGGTTAAGAATGATTCTATTCGTTCGTGGTCGCCGATTCGCTGCAATAGATCTCCTGTATTTTTAGTATTGAAGAAGGAGATGGGCAATCCCATGAGCTGGAGTAGAAAATCAGAGATCAAGCGGACATTGATACGCATACTAATATGCAGAACAATCCAGCTCTGTATAAACCGTACAATGGTGCTGCTGGCAAATAATACCAACTGACCTATAAGTACAATAAAGATGAAATTTAGATTCCTTGTTTCGATCCCGATATCGACAAGACTTTGAGTAAGAAATGGGAATATGAGCTGAATCAAGGTTCCCACTAGTAAGCCTAAAATCAATTGTATAAATAAACGACGATGCGGCTTAAGGTAATAAGACAGGAGTCCAAAACCTTTTACTTCATCTGCTTCTAGAGTCTGCTCTTCAAAAGCAGGAGTAGGTTCTAAAATCATGGCAAGACCAGTACCTTCAGTATTGGTCCAAGCCTTTTCCAATTCCTTGATACTTATTTTCCTCTTGTCTTGTTTAGGGTCTGCTATCCAAGCATGTTTGCCATTAATCTTGTGAAGTACGACAAAGTGATTTTGCTCCCAATATAAGATGGCTGGTAAGGGTACACTTTGCAAAGAGGGTTGATCTTGGCTTTCCATCAATGGTATGTGTACCACCATACTGCGCATCCCTATCGACTCTGCAGCTTCGCTGATGCCTCGCATACTGACACCCATTTTGTCGATATAGCACTTTTCGCGAAGGTATGGTGCGGAGAAGTTCTTACCATAATATTTAGCCACCATACGCAGGCAGGTAGGACCACAGTCCATGGCGTCGGCTTGTAAATAAAATGGAAAGGTATTGACCATAGAATGCTAATCTAATAATAATTCTTTAGGTCTACCAATATGCTTAAATAGTAAAAGTCAGGCTTCCGAGTGTAGACCGAGTATTAAGATATGCTTTTTAAAGTTTGGATACAAATGGGTAGCCTTTTTAGGCTATTTCATGCTTATTAGTTTGCATCCAATTATATGAATCCCTTTAATTCTCACTAATCTAAAATTAGCAAGCGCGAAAAATATCAGGCGACCCGAATAGGCGGAAGCGGCATGACGTGAAGTAGAGCCTAGGTGTGAATTGATAGGAGTATAGTTGACGACCCGACTCCAAGCATGCGGGAGGCTCAGGTGGGGGCTAATGCTGCAAAGAATGTCCCCACAAAGGAACTCGACTCAAGCTGACAGACAAAACTAAAGTCTAAAATGCAGCGTATAACTAGAATAGTTTATACTTTTGCACATCATCTAAAATAAATTAAAAATTTAAATATGTCTTTTCTTAAAAAATTGGGTTTAAAGAAGAAAAACAATGGTACTTCGACGGGATTGAAGTCTACTGCTTCTTCTAAGCAATATATCGACTCGTACTCTCCTGTAGATGGGAAATTGATCGGTAGTGTGAGTGTTACTTCAAAGAAGGAATATGAGAATGTGATGAAAAAAGCACAGGAAGCATTCAAGACTTGGAGGACGAAGCCAGCTCCTTTACGTGGTGAAATCGTAAGGCAGTATGGTCAGGAGTTGAGAGCGAATAAAGATGCTCTGGGAAGATTAGTGAGTTACGAGATGGGTAAGAGTCTTCAAGAAGGATTTGGTGAGGTGCAAGAGATGATTGACATCTGTGATTTCGCTGTTGGTTTGTCTAGACAGCTGTATGGATTGACCATGCCATCTGAAAGACCAGGACATAGAATGTCTGAGCAGTGGCATCCATTGGGTGTAGTAGGAATTATTTCTGCATTCAATTTTCCAGTAGCAGTATGGTCATGGAATAGTATGATCGCAATGATCTGTGGAGATGTATGTGTATGGAAGGCGTCAGAAAAAACACCTTTGTGTTCTGTAGCTTGTCAAAACATTCTTCAGAAAGTATTGAAAGCAAATAATGTTCCTGAAGGCGTATCTTGCGTGATCAACGGAGACTACAAAGTAGGAGAGTACATGACTACGGATCACAGAATACCACTGGTATCTGCGACGGGTAGTACTAGAATGGGTAAGATCGTAGGAGCGACTGTAGCAGGTAGAATGGGTAAGAGTTTGTTAGAACTTGGTGGAAACAATGCCATCATCGTAACACCATCTGCTGATCCTGCTATCGTATTGCCTGGTGCCGTATTTGGTGCGGTAGGTACGTGTGGACAAAGATGTACTTCTACGCGTAGATTGATTGTACATGAGAGTGTATATGATGCAACAAAGAAGACGCTTAAGAAAGCTTACAAGCAATTGCGTATCGGTGATCCATTGAATCAAAAGAATCATGTAGGGCCACTTATCGATAAGGATGCTGTTGAGGCATACTCTAATGCATTGGTGCAAGCTAAAAAGCAAGGAGCTAAGATCTTAGTGAAAGGTGAAGTTTTGACAGGAAGAGGATATGGTAGCGGTTGCTACGTGAAGCCTGCTATCGTAGAAGCTAGTAACGAAATGCAAGTCGTACAAACAGAAACGTTTGCTCCGATCTTATATATCATGAAGTATAAAACTTTGGAAGAAGCTATCGCTATCCAAAATAATGTACCTCAAGGATTATCTTCTGCGATTATGACTGATAGTGTAAGAGAAGCGGAAGCGTTCTTATCTGCTGCGGGATCTGACTGTGGTATTGCGAATGTAAACATCGGTACTTCTGGTGCTGAGATTGGTGGTGCATTTGGTGGAGAAAAAGAAACGGGTGGCGGAAGAGAGTCAGGATCTGATTCTTGGAAAGCATACATGCGAAGACAAACGAATACAGTCAACTATACGACTTCATTGCCATTGGCACAAGGAATCAAGTTTGATTTGTAGGCCTTAGATAAAATGTAAGGTAAAAGGCAATTCGAATATTCGAGTTGCCTTTTTTTATGAAGACAGTAGTCTTAACTGCAATTTAGAATATTATTACTTCGTTTGATGATGACACTCCAAAACCATGAAATCTAAAACACTTACTTACATCATACTAGTTGCTTTCCTATCCCTATTTGGTATAGCAGGAAAAGTGTCTGCCCAATTATCAAACCCTCCATTAGACACACTGAATAAGAAAAAGCTCTATTCTATAATTGCAATTGAAGGAGGAGCCTATGTTGGAGGTATTTCCTTTCTAAGTTTTGTTTGGTATAAGGATAGTGAGCGTGTTCCATTTCATTGGTACGATGACTCCAAAGGGTATCTGCAAATGGATAAGGGTGGACATGCATTCACCGCATATCATGAAAGCCTTGCAGCATATAGCGCCTTGCGCTGGGCGGGTGTCTCAAAAAAGAAAGCTTTGCTTTTTGGAGGGCCAGTTGGTTTAATTTTTCAAACTCCAGTGGAGATATTTGATGGTCTTTATGAGAATTGGGGATTCTCTTGGACAGATATGGCGGCCAATACTTTAGGTGCAGCATTGTTTATGAGTCAAGAAGCCTTATTTGATAAACAGATAGTGAGAATGAAATTTTCTTATGCGCCAAGTGGGTATCCAGCATATCATCATAGCTTGGGGGAGAGTGAGCTAGAAAGTTTTTTCCTGGATTATAATGCACATACGTATTGGCTGTCTGGCAACATCAACGGTTTAACAGGTACATCCAAAGTGCCAAAATGGCTAAATGTCGCTTTTGGCTATAGTGCCAATGGAGTCATTAAAGAGTTTAGCAATCCTACATTTTATAGAGGAAAGCCCTTTCCTGAGCTAGATCGATACAGACAGTATCTGTTCTCTCTGGATATTGACTTTTCTCAAATCAAAACTAGGAAGAAATGGCTACGGATGGTCTTGAAAACACTAAACATCATCAAGGTTCCTTTCCCAACTCTAGAAGTGAATCGAATAGATGGACTAAAGTTTCATCCGGTATATTTTTGATCTTCCCAGTGGTAGTGTGGTACTTCTCGCTTTTAGCTCAATTTCTATCATAATATTATCAGCAATTATGAACACTTATATGTATTTTTATCCTTTGAGAATACTCATTTTGTGATCCATAGGCTAGCGGCCTATACCATGTATACAGCTTAATGAAAAATACATATTTTGATCTTATAGATCAATCTTACAAATTCCCTCAGGAAGGTTTCGATGTAGATGAGGGCTACCTTACTTTCAATGGTGTTTCGCTAAAATATTTGATCGATAAGTATGGCACTCCGCTGAGATTGATGTACTTACCCAAGATTGCCAGTCAGATCAAAAGTGTTAGGAATTTGTTCAATCGAGCAATTAAGAAAAATAAATATAAAGGCAATTATTACAATTGCTATTGCACTAAATGTAATCACTTTGCTCCAGTAATCCGAAAGGCGCTTAAGCAAGGTGTGCATCTAGAGACTTCTTCATCTTATGATATTGATTTGGTACACCAACTAATCAAAGAAGATAAGCTAGATAAATCTATTATTCTTATTCACAATGGATATAAGACTGATTCTTATCTGGATAAGATATTGGGACTTCAAAAAATGGGCTTTAAAAATTCCATGATCGTCCTCGATTCGATGAATGAGTTGGCTAGACTGAAAAAGAAAGTCAGAAAATCTAAGCAGAAGATCAAGCTCGGTATACGTATGGCTATCAATGAAGCGCCTCAAGCAGCTTATTATACCTCTAGATTGGGGATAAGACAATCAGAAATCTTAGACTTCTATGAAAAAGAAATCAAAGGCGATAAAAGATTTGAGTTAAAGATGTTGCACTTTTTTGTGGATTCTGGCATTAAAGATAATTTATACTATTGGGGAGAATTTCAAAAAGCGATGAAGCAATTTGCTGAATTGAAAGCTAAGTGCAAAACACTTTCCGCTTTGAATCTTGGCGGCGGATTTCCGATTAGAAATAATCTTGGTTTTGAATACGACTATGAGGGCATTATCAATCAGATCATCAGTAGCATTAAGGGGACCTGCGAAGAACAGTCTATAGAAGAGCCAGATATCTTCACGGAGTTTGGAAAGTATACCGTAGGAGAGAGTGGGGCCGTTATATTTTCAGTCCTCGAAGAGAAGCAGCAAAACGATTCGGAACTGTGGTACATGGTAGACAACTCTCTCATGAATACCATCCCCGATGCCTGGTCTATATTTGAAAAATTTATTCTACTTCCTATCAACAAATGGGATCATGAATACTCTAGAGTAAATATCGGTGGAATATCCTGTGATCATTCGGATTATTATAATTCGGAGGATTTAAACCAGCAAATACTTTTACCAGTAAATAAGCCCAGGGATAAGGAGCCGCTATACCTTGGCTTCTTTCATACTGGTGCTTACCAGGATGCGATTAGTGGATATGGAGGAATAAAGCATTGCTTGATCCCGTCTCCTAAGTACGTGCTGATAGATAAAGACAAGAAAGGAAACTTTATCGATACCCTCTACCGAGATGAACAGTCTGTAAATCAGATGCTTGCTATATTGGGGTATGAAATAGAAGAAAAGCAATAACAACGTATAGGTACTTCTATTCGCTTAAGAAAATAATTAATTTTCTGATCAATCAAGAAGATAGTTAACAAAGGGGTGTTCAGAAGTGAGGAACTAGAAATAGATCAAGATTTTACAATTTGAAAATGTACAATCTAAAAGCGGGCAAAGATTTATAATTAGGAATAAATTTCGGCCTTTATAGATTTAACGCGTAAGCGTTAAGAATCTATACAGCCAGGAGCCTGCCCGACTGAGTCATCCAGGCGGGCTTTTTGTTACTTTTTTGCGGGAAAAAAGTAAAAGTAAGAGAAGCAAGAATAATATTATTGTAGATCAATATTTTTCATTGCGAGGCATAATCTTCAAATTTTTCAAAATTAGATTACCCCGTATTTATTCTTATGTGATCAAAAAGGATGTAGAGTAATTGGGGAAAAGAGGCAGAATACTATATATTAAAGGACTAATTCTACTTCTGAATATCCCTAACAAATGTGCCCAGAAATAAAAATCAACCCTGGAAGGGTGACAAGATTGTAGCAAAAAATGCATAACACATGATTCCTAACCCTGGAAGGGTGATATGATTTCTTTGCCACTAAAAATTATTTTTTCATTGAGTTGTTTTAATAAAAAAAGGGCAGCTGAATTTTTTCAGCTGCCCTTTTTCTATATATCTTAGGTAGATCCTTAGATGCCCAACTTCGCTTTTACTAAGCTACTTACATCCGTTGATTCCTCAGCAAATAATAACACCTGTGTACCTTGATCAAAGATGAACTGAAACTGATTTTCTTCAGCCACTGCTTTAATAGCAGCATCT
>CALJVI010000170.1 GCA_937974575.1 uncultured Saprospiraceae bacterium
TCTATTATTTCAAAGCAGTTTTGTTCTTTGGTTGTGCAAAGTGTATTGCCATCACAGGAAACCAAAGTATAGGATTCAAAATCAGCACAATAATTATCTAGGTAAGCATAGTATTCATTTTCGAATTCAATGAGGGATATAAACGAACGACAGCCTATCTCTTCGTTTTGGTAGGCTTGCATCTCAAAGTGTTGGATGAGTTTGTTTTTGCAATCTTGTGTCTGACCTATATCGTCATCGCTACAGTTCCAGACAAAGAGTATGTTGAATAGAATGATACCCGTAACAAGGATTATAGACTTCATATTATTTAGGTTTTGCTACTTATACCATATCTGTTTTAAGATGTCGCATTAGTTTTCGAATAGAATTTGTCAAGTTCAAGGCAAAAAACGCAAGTATAGCCTTAGCTATACTGAGTATTTTTAACGCAGAAATTGGCTTATTCTATCGGAAAATAAGTGATATTCTAAAACAGATATGGTATTACTCGGTAAGACGTTGTTGTCTTTTAAATGGTTGGGTAGAATTAGCTATTGCCACTCTTCTTAGGTGTCTTGTGCAAATGAGAGATGTTCAGGTATCTAAGGTGTTTAACGAATCAGCTTGGCGAAAAAGCAACTCGCTCACTGGCGAAACCACCTTAGATAGCTAAGCTAAGCATGCTTGCACAAGGCACCTTAGGCTTTTCTATTTCGTTCAAATGGCATCTGAGTCTATTGGTCCTACGCGCAAAGGATATGGAGGGTGGGCGCGATAGCGACCAGTGCTGCGGAGAGGTACGAAACGCAGTACCGAGCCGAATGGCGAGCCCGGAGGAGCCTGGTCCCATGCCGAGCGAGGTGGGTAGGCCATGGGATGTGCCCAAATAATAGAAAAAAGATAACTCTAACTCGCTAAGAATCAATAAGTGAAGAATAAAAGTAAATATGTGGTGCAAAATGTGTGAAATTTATCGCCACAAGTAGGCATTTTATCTAATTAATATTATTTTTGCGTTCATTTTCGAGAGAGCGGGCGTGATGGAATTGGTAGACATGCTAGACTTAGGATCTAGTGCTTCACGGCGTGGGAGTTCGAGTCTCCCCGCCCGCACACTTTCGAAACTTCTTTTCTCAATCTAAATTTCCAAGTAATGTCCACTGTTGTCAGAGAAAACGTTGATGCGCTCAATGCGAAAATCACTGTAACACTCAAATCTGAAGACATAAACCCTAAGCTTGATACGGCACTGAAGAAAATCAAGAAGGAAGCTTCACTCAAGGGTTTTAGAAAAGGTAAGACACCACTTTCTTTCGTGAAGAAGATGTATGGACAAGGAGCAATGAGTGATGTAGTGAACAAGCTACTCCAAGAAGAGCTTAACAATTACCTTAAAGAGGAGAAAATTCAATTCTTAGGACAACCAATTCCTTCTGATGATCAAGAACAATTGGACTTGAATGTCAACGAGATTAAGGATTTGGAATTCAAATTCGACTTGGGTTTGACACCAGAGTTTGAGGTAAAGGGATTAGATCACCTATTTACGCACTATGCTGTAGCACTCGATGAGAAAGCTGTAGATAAGGAGATGGATACCATGCGCAAGCAATTGGGAGATCGTAAAGAGGTAGATAAGAATATAGAAGAAGGGGACTTCTTTAAAGTAGACGCTGAAGAAGTAAAGGAAGATGGGAGCACAGGTTGGGCAACTACTATTTCTCTATTGGTGCAATCAATGACTCCAGAAGCTCAAAAACTGTTTTTGGGTAAGGATAAAGGAGATGAGGTCAGCTTTGATGTGTCTCAGCTTGAAAAAGGTAAGGACGAACAATACCTCCGTAAATATATCTTGAATGTTACTGAAGCCGATGAGGAGACAGTGATTGGTAATAACTTTAAAGGAAAGATCGTAGAGATACTGCGTGTATTCCCTGGAGAATTTACAGAAGATAATATCAAGAAAGCTTTTGGCGAAAATTCAGAAATTAAAGACGAAGCAGGTGTACGCGAGTATATCAGTGGAGAAATGAGCAAGTGGTCAAATAAGCAGAGTGATAGCATCTTGATGCGTCAGATCCATGATAAATTGATCGAGTCTAATGAAATAGAGTTTCCAAAAGAGTTTTTGCAAAGATGGTTGAAGCAAGGAGCGGAAGACCCATCTCAGGTAGACAACTCTGATGAAGCCTACGAAGGCTTTATTAAAGGTCTCAAATGGAGACTCATAGGAAACAAGCTTGCAGATAAGCACGAAGTCAAAGTAGAAGAAGAGGATATACTAGAAGCTGCGAAGGCTAATCTGCGTCAAATGTTTGGCGGAGGCGGTGGACTGGATGATGCGATGATGACTCAATATGCTAAACAAATGATGGAGCAGGAGGAGTTTTTCAACCGCTCATATGCGTCTGCATTCAATGATAAAATACTTCATGTACTCAAAGAGCAAGTGAGCACAGAGAAAAAGGAGGTGGATAAGGAAGAGCTAGACCAGATCATGGAGTCCTTCCGAAAGGCAGATGAAGTAGCCGCAATAGCCGAATCGTCAGAAGAAGAGTAGAAAATATCCCTGCTTAAATGACACAATGTCTATCTTGAGGCGTAAAATCGTTGTGGCGACATTTTTGAGGTAACTCTCAACGATACCGTATTACAAAACTTGAAAGGGCTAAATACCGTTTCAATAATAAAAGCAAGATATGTTTTCAAAAGACGAATTTAATAAGTACGCAGTAAAGCATTTAGGCATCAACAGCCAAACACTGCATGACTACCAAAAGCATACTGATGCCCAGGCTAATATCAGCAATGACGGCATTATCCTTAGACCTAATATTATAGAAGAGCGCCAGATGAATGTGGCTATCATGGACGTGTTTTCACGTTTGATGATGGATAGAATCATTTTTCTTGGATCGCCTGTAGTCACAGAGGTAGCTAATATCATCCAAGCACAGTTACTCTTCTTGGAGTCTACAGATCCTAAGAGAGATATACAGTTGTTTATCAACTCACCAGGTGGCTCAGTCATCGATGGTTTGGGTATCTACGATACTATGCAGTACGTAAGCCCAGATGTAGCGACTATCTGTACAAGTATGGCGGCATCTATGGGAGCTGTACTATTATCTGCTGGAGAAAAAGGTAAGCGATCTGCTTTGCCACACTCGAGAGTGATGATTCACCAATTGTCTGGAGGTATGCAAGGTACATTTAGCGATATGGAGATCAGGTACCAACTGTCCAAAGACCTCAGACAAGAACTATATGGTATCTTGGCTAAGCACTGTGGCAAAACATTTGAGCAAATAGAGGCGGATAGTGATAGAGATAATTGGATGGTCGCACCAAAAGCTAAAGAATATGGCTTGATCGATGAAGTATTGGATAAGAAAAATCCAAGAAAGGACGATTCTAAGTCTTAATACGCAAAAATATAAGTCCCTTTGCGGGATTTTCACGATATTAGAGCCTATCAAATTTATTTTTGATAGGCTCTTTTTAGCAAAAGCACTTGGGCAAAAGCATAAGCGCCATGTCAAATTTTAATTTCAAAAGAACTCTCCATATTTTGGAGCGTTATAGAATCAACTAAGGTCTAGCAAAAAATAAAAATATAGTTTCCTATGCGAAAAAATGAAAAAGGATTTAGATGTAGTTTTTGTGGCAGAGATAAAGCAGAGGCGCTGATCCTCATAGCTGGTGTAGACGGACACATCTGTGAGACTTGTGTGGAGCAAGCGCAGGAGATCATTGCAGATGAATTATATGCTACGCAAAAAAATGTGGATCAAGAAGAGGCTATGGGTGTAGAACTCATCCTTCCAAAGGATCTAAAAAAGCATTTGGATGAATACGTTATCGGACAAGATGAAGCTAAGAAGTATTTGTCTGTAGCGGTATACAATCACTACAAAAGACTTCGCCAAGTAAAGACCGATGATGTAGAAATTGAAAAGTCAAACATCCTATTTGTGGGAAGCACAGGTACAGGAAAAACCTTGTTGGCAAAAACTATTGCCAAATACTTGAATGTACCATTCTCTATAGTAGATGCTACTGTATTTACAGAAGCGGGATATGTAGGAGAGGATGTAGAAAGTATCTTGAGTCGTTTACTACAGGTGTGTGATTACAATGTAGGTCAAGCAGAAAGAGGTATTATATACATCGATGAGATTGATAAGATCGCGCGCAAAGGAGATAACCCATCCATCACTCGTGATGTGTCTGGGGAAGGCGTGCAGCAAGCTATGCTGAAAATGCTAGAAGGTACAGATGTAAATGTACCACCTCAAGGAGGCCGTAAACACCCGGAGCAAAAATTGGTAAAAGTTAATACTGAAAATATTTTATTCATTTGCGGTGGTGCTTTCGATGGTATCGAAAAGATCATTGCCAATAGAATGAATACTCAAGTGATAGGATTTGGCAACAAAGACAAGCATAAAGTAGATCGCGAAAATTTACTCCAGTACATCACACACAAGGATCTCAAATCTTTTGGTTTGATACCAGAGATCATAGGTCGTTTGCCAGTGTTAACTTATTTGGAGCCATTGGACAAAGAGGCATTACGCCGAATTATTACAGAGCCTAAAAATGCAATCATCAAACAATACAAAAAGTTGTTTGAACTCGAAGACATAAAGCTGAATTTTACGGAAGGCGCTATTGACTATATTGCAACTCAAGCTCTGGAGTATAAGCTCGGAGCTCGTGGACTAAGATCTATATGCGAAGCGATCATGATGGATGCCATGTATGAATTGCCTTCTCAAAAAGAGGTGACCGAGTTTGAGATTACAGAGGCCTATGCAAAAGAAAAGCTCGGCGGTTCCATGTTGAGTAAACTGAAAGCAGCGTAAGCATTGACAACAATTATATTATCCCAAAGTACGTTTTTATCATTTTTAATCACACACTTCGTATGAGTCCTCAGATAAGAAAGATCGTTACTTGGGTAGTCACTGGTTTGTTGGCGATCTTAATGATTGCTGCCGGTGCTGGAAAATTTTTAGCGCAAGAAGGTAGCCACGATACCCCTAATTATTTCTTAGTATTTTCAGATGCAACCTGGGTGCCTATGTTGATAGGTGCCTTAGAAATGTTAGCTGGGTTGGTCATTGCATTTGTCCCAAAGCTAAGGTCCGCAGCGGCACTCGGTGTGATGCTATTGATGTCCGCAGCATTGTATTCGCATCTGCAAATAGAAGGCGATTTTAGCCATTCAGCAGGAGCGATTTTAGCATTTGTATTGTCTGGTTTGAGTATCTACTTATGGAAATATTATTTCCTTACTAATCCACCAGATCACATCAAAGACTAATTTCATAGTCTTCAAAATATTTTACTCGCATTGAGATATTTCGCACGTATACAATATCATGGTGGTCAGTATGCTGGTTGGCAGAGACAACCCAATGCAAACTCTGTACAGGAGGAACTCGAAAAAGCGCTCTCTACAATACTCCAGGAGGAGATTGGCATCATGGGTTGTGGGCGCACGGATGCAGGGGTGCATGCCAAGAAGTTTTATTTCCACTTTGATACAGTACACCAAAATCCTTCCATCCATATTAAAAGATTGAATGGCTTTCTTCCCAAGGATATTTCGATTCATGAGATCCATCATGTGCCTGATCAAGCGCATGTGCGTTTTGATGCCTATCGACGTGCCTATCAGTACCATCTGAGTTTTGTGAAGGATCCATTTGCTGCCGAGACAACATGGCAAGTCCCCGCCAATGGTTCGGATATTGATATCGATAAGCTGCATCAAGTAGCGGCACTCATTAGGGAGTATGATACTTTTTTTCCATTCTGCAAGTCCAATCACGATGCCCACACTTTACTGTGTACGATCTATGATTCACGTTGGGAAATCGTAGATGAGGGGCACCTCATATATCACATTTCGGCCAATCGTTTTCTCCGTGGGATGGTTCGTTTGATCGTCGGCTCTTGCATTCGCGTCGCTACTGGGAAGTTAGATATAGAAAATATAAGAGCGGCACTAGAACATCAGCATAGAATAGATAATGCGTATAGCGCTCCAGCTCAGGGCCTCTTCCTGACAGAAGTGGAATACCCACTTAGTGTAGGATTGCCATTAACATAAATTGTCCAACAATGCAGCTACAATTTGGCTTCAAACTTGCATCTCTCTAAGTGCAATACTATCTCGGGCAGAGATAATTTTTCAATTTAATTCTTTCAATCCATGAAGATATTAAAATTTAAAACCAACATTAAGTCTAAAAACGGTGTAGCCGAAGTATCCAATTACATCGACAGATTTGAAGAAGTAGTCAACTGGGAGGTAGAAACTGCCAGCTCAGACAGTGTCCTTACCGTAAGAGGTCAGGTGACTAAAGCAAAAGTGGTGGGTGCTGTAAAACGTGCAGGTTACCAGATTAGCGCAGCAAGCTAAATTTTTACTTGTTCAAATTTTCGATAAAAGCCCTTAGATTTTTCTAAGGGCTTTTGTCGTTTTATAGTTTGGATTGTTTTGGGCGATCCCTTCGGGCCAGGCTATGCAGTGGTCCGCTTCGCTTCCGTGCTATCGCACCTGAGACAAAAAGGTCTCAGCACTTTCTATCCTTATCGCGTCTAGGAAGAGACCTAGTTCATATTCTTAGGCACTTGCCAATGTTGGATACAATGGAAACCTTTCCATATATTTATTTATATCCTGTTTTACTTTTGAAATCGTCGCAGTAGATTCTGGATTTTTGATAATGTCGTCTATCCACTCTACGACTTGCAAACAGTCCTCTTCCTTAAATCCACGAGTAGTCACAGCTGCAGTACCTATACGTATACCTGAAGTTACAAAAGGAGATTCAGTGTCAAATGGAACCATGTTTTTGTTGACTGTGATATCTGCATCTACGAGTGCTTGTTCAGCTACTTTACCATTCACGTTTTTAGATCTTAGATCCAATAGCATAAGATGGTTGTCTGTACCTCCAGATACCAGATGATATCCTTTGTCTATAAATGAACCGGCCATAGCTTGAGCATTCTTAATGACCTGTTGTCCGTATGCAGCAAATGATGGATCCAAAGCTTCTCCAAAGGCAATTGCTTTGGCAGCGATCACATGCTCTAAAGGCCCGCCTTGCATACCTGGAAATACACCGCTATTCAAAATAGAAGACATCTTAATTGGATTTCCTTTCTTTGTCGTTTTGCCCCAAGGATTGTCAAAGTTTTTGCCCATCATAATGATTCCACCTCTAGGGCCTCTTAAGGTTTTGTGTGTAGTAGAAGTTACGATATGGCAATGAGGCAAAGGGTTGACCAAAAGCTTTCCAGCAATTAGTCCTGCTGGGTGGGCGATATCTGCAAGTAACAATGCACCTACGCTATCAGCTATTGCTCTAAATCGAGCATAGTCCCACTCTCGTGAATAAGCAGAAGCACCACAAATAATTAATTTTGGTTTTACTTCTTCGGCTTTGGCAGCGACCTTATCCATGTCGATCAGACCAGAGTCTTTTTCTACACCATAGAAGTGTGGGTCGTATACCTTACCACTATAGTTGACTGTAGAACCGTGTGATAGATGACCACCATGACTCAAGTCGAAACCCAATATTGGATCACCAGCTTGGAGACAAGCTAGGAAAACGGCCGCATTGGCTTGTGCTCCAGAGTGGGGCTGTACATTCGCATATTCAGCTCCAAAAAGCGTCTTTAGTCTATCTATAGCCAGTTGCTCTACCTGATCTACAACTGCGCATCCACCATAGTATCTCTTACCTGGATATCCTTCTGCATATTTATTGGTCAGACAGGTTCCCATAGCATCCATTACGGCTTGGCTTGTGAAATTCTCGGAGGCAATAAGTTCAATGCCTTCTCTTTGTCTATGCAGTTCTGCTTGGATTAATTTGAATACTGGATCAGTATGATTCATTGGAATGTAGTTAAAAAGATCAATAATCGAAATATTGGCACTCTTTTGTAATCTATACAAAGTACCTGATTGTCAAAAGTACAAATTTGTTATTCTATAAAGGTAATGTAGATAGTCAGAATTGAACTGCTACATGGAAAGATTATATTAGTACTTATAATTAAGGCAATACATATTAGATTTTATATATATTTAATTAAATTTGAGTCACAATTAATCGTACAATCGTGTTAGCAAGATCCAGCATTTTTATGCTTCTTATCCTATGGAGTACTATCTGCCTAGCAGAGGTAGATAGACTAAGGGTGTCCTTACGTACAGACCCTGCTACTTCTATGGTAGTGGGTTGGGATCAGGTGACGGGTACAGATGCTATGCTTTACTATGGATCACAATCTGGGCAAGGCATTGTTAGCGAGTATGCCTTTAGTCAAGGTGTAGATGCAGAAAATAGTTATGCCGGCATGCAAAACAAGTTTGTACGCCTTCAAAACTTAATCCCAAATACAGTATACTATTTTGTTGTTGCAGATTCAGATGGTGTAAGTAAAGAATATTCTTTTCAAACTCTTCCTGATAATGCAAGTGAACGCATTTCTATAATTGCAGGTGGAGATAGTAGAAACTATAGAGAGGCTAGAAGAGCAGCCAATCTCATGGTCGCAAAGCTACACCCTCATCTTGTGATGTTTGGCGGAGATATGACTGGTGGCGATAATGCCAAACAATGGATACGATGGATGAACGATTGGCAATTAACCATTAGTGAAAATGGTAGATTGACTCCTGTCGTAACCGCTCGTGGAAATCACGAATTTAGCAACAGATCTATTGTGGAGTTATTTGATGTGCCTACACAGACCAACTACTACAGCCTACCCATTGGAGGCAATCTTATCAGACTATATACTTTAAATTCATTGATCGCTTCAGGCGGGGATCAACGTGCCTGGTTAGAAAAGGAATTGACTACTCATCACAATCAGGTATACTGGCAGTTGGCACAATATCATTTTGCTACTCGACCACATACCGCACGCAAAGCGGAACGAAATGATCAATTGCTGAATTGGTCAAAATTGTTTTACGAGTTTAGCGTAGACCTTGTAGTTGAGTCCGATGCACATGTAGTAAAGACCACTTACCCTATAAAGCCAAGTAGAGCCTCAGGTGCGCAGCAAGGTTTTATCAGGGACGATAAAAAGGGTACCGTATATGTGGGAGAAGGATGCTGGGGAGCGCCTTTGCGAGCAGCTGATGATGACAAGTCTTGGACCAGAGCCAGTGGAAGTTTCAATCAGTTCAAGTGGATGTTCATAGATAAAGAGGGCATAGAAGTGCGTACCATCATGACAGATAATGCAGAGGAAGTAGGCGATGAGTGTCTATACGATCGATTTTGTATTCCTTCCAATATAGGGATTTGGAACCCACCTACAGGTGATGTTTTGGTCTTGGAGCAAAGATCTGATTTAACTAGTCTGGGAGCTAATAGTACAATTAAATCAAGTGGTGAGGTTATGGATTTCAATTCGACTACGAAAGACAACAGACGCGAAATCAAGTGGATCACTAGAGATGAAAACCAAATTGTAAATTTTGAATTGCAAAAAGCACCTTCAAAAGGAGGCCAATATACCACCATAGCGACCGTGTCAGGTCAAGGCAATAGTCAAGAAAAAAACTACTACAAAGTCATTGATAAGGACGATACCAATGAGAATGCTTATCGTCTCAAAAAGATCTCGCCAGAGGGAGTTACTTTGTTTTATCTAAAATAATAAGTTGTAAGGCACCTAGCATAGGTCCCTAATTTACTCCAAGCTTATTTCTTGAAATTTCTCACAGTTTTTAATAGCTTTAGGATACTGATCTTTAACTGCGATTACTTATCAGCCTTTACTGTTGTTTTGTCTACGGCTAATGGGAACTGCTATATACGCTCATGAGGAAGTATTGGATAAAAAACTTCAACTGTATTCATATAGAAAATTTTTAAGCGAGCAAAAAAATGGAAAACAGAGTATACGGCATGCTTACGATACTAATAGTGTCTGTCATCTCTTATTTTGCTTTTGCTAAATTCAAAAAGCAGCAGTACGATCACAGTTTATACTTGATTGTGTTTGCAGGTTTACTATTGAGAATTTTTACAGCGTGTGACTTTTACTTGCATGCCTGGGATGAACGGTATCATGCATTGGTAGCTAAGAATTTACTCAATGATGCATTCACACCCATGTTGTATGCCAATCCTATATTGGACTACGACTACAAGAACTGGGCTAGCAATCATATCTGGGTACACAAGCAGCCCGTCCCTTTATATACGATGGCTTTAAGCATGTTGATTTTTGGCAAAAATGTAATCGCCTTGCGGCTTCCCTCTATTCTGCTGAGCACTTTAGCTATAATCAGTACATACAAAATTGGTGAGCTACTTAGTACTAAGCGAGTAGGTCTAATTGCTGCTTTTTTATTTGCTATACATGGATTGATCATAGAGCAAGCAGCAGGTAGGGTAGCAACAGATCATGTAGATGTCTTCTTTTTTTCCTTGATTTGTTTTGCAGTGTATTATGCGATGAAGAGTGTGGATAAGCAGTCAAAATTTCACCTTATCATAAGCGCTGTTCTCACTGGCTTAGCCATATTAAGTAAGTGGCTACCTGCATTGATTGTTTTTGCTCTTTGGTTTATTTACGGTTACCAGAAGCAGTCTATAGCTAAAAGCATAAAGCACAGTATTTTGTTTTTAACGACAGTCCTAGCAATAGTACTTCCTTGGCAGTTATATATCCATTTTCAATTTCCATTGGAAGCTGCATGGGAAAGTGAGTACAATATGAAGCATATTTTTGAGGCCATTCCTCCGCATGATCAAGCTTTCTATTATCACTTTGACCGGATGAGGATTATTTTTGGCGAGCTCATATACTTACCTCTCCTGTGGCTGATTTTCAAGACTTTTAAATCTAAGTTCCAAGAGCGAGATCTATTTTTACTGGTTTGGATACTAGTACCGTATGTATTTTTCTCTTTTGTACAGACCAAGATGCAAGGGTATATCCTTTTTTGTGCGCCAGCTATTTTTATATTGACGGCCATCTTTTTTGAATATTTATGGACCCTAAAAATTAAATACTTCGCAAAGGCAGTGGCTATTCTATTGTTGCTTTTACCTATCAGGTATAGTATAGAGCGGATAAAGCCATTTTCGGATATAGAAAGAAGTGCTGATTGGATTACGGAGATCAAGTCCTTAGATAAAAATGATAGTAATCCCAAAAAGGTAATATTCAATAACGAGTATCCCATAGAGACGATGTTCCATACCGATTTTATCGCCTATGAAAAAGTACCAGGGATAACTAAACTAAGGGATTTGAGGCAAGAAGGGTATTCTATTTATATAGATAATCAGAGTAGTATACATGATGAATTGAAGGGACTATCCTTCGTCAAATATGTGCACATTACGGGTGAGAAGTAACGGATGTACATAGACTATAAATTTGCAATTCGATTTGGTTCTTATCTTCTTCCAAGCCTTGATATTTGTTTCTTCTAATCCATCGCGGAAGCGAAAGCTGGAGCTCGATAAAGCCTGTCCTGACTGTAGTGCAACGGAAGTCTGGACATAAGGCGCGTAGGAGCAAAGGGTAGAAGCGGCATCCCGTAATGCTAATGGAGGGATATAGCGGATGACCTGGTCACGCCCGGAGGGTCGTGATGATCCATCATCTGTTTGGAAAAGATACAGACATAAAAAAAGCCCAACTTCAAATGAAGCTGGGCTTTTTTTATATATCTAAAAAGAAATCTTAGTACTTGATACCAAGAGCCTTAAGTGTTCCGAAGTCTAATTGACCTACAGGAAGACCGTTTTCTTTCTGGAACTTAGTAAGTGCAGACTTAGTCTGAGCACCAAATACGTTATCAGAAGGACCAGGGTTGTAACCTCTTGATCTTAGAGCATCTTGAATCTGACGGTAAGTGTAATCAGTAACTTGGTTGTTACAGATAACCTCTCTCCACTCAGTCATTCCACCTGGCTTAACTAATCTTCTCTTAGTTACTGTTGCATACTCAGCAGGAATCTCTACAGATGTAGTAGATGCTGCAGACTTAACAACTTGTCTAGTAGCAGTTGCATACTCAGCAGGAATTGCTTGTACTTCTTGTGAAGCAGCATTCTTAAGTACACGCTTAGTTACTGTAGAGTACTCAGCAGGAATTACTTCCTCTCTTGTAGAAGCTGGTGTCTTCAATACCGTCTTAGTGATAGTCTTGTACTGAGCAGGAATTGCTTCTTCTCTAGTAGTAGCAGGAGTCTTGATTACACGCTTAGTTACTGTAGAGTACTCAGCAGGAATAGTCTCTGTTCTAGTAGTAGC
>CALJVI010000171.1 GCA_937974575.1 uncultured Saprospiraceae bacterium
GAAATGTTGTTCCCACTCAATGATCAAATTCTTACCTACGAGGAGTATCTCAATTGGGACTCACCTACGGAATTTAGTGTCATGGATGATTGCGGCGAGATTGATGAAGACGCTACTACGATTGCTATTACGAGCAATGAAGATTGTGAAGATTATCGTATTCAGTATGCGATTACCTTTGCAGATAGGTGTGGCAATGCAGTTGATTATTCCTTTGAGGTACAGGTTCTAGATGCTGCTCCTAGCTTTACGATGACAGAGCCAACGGAGCTTGATTGCGGATCTACATTTGTGGTATTTGCAGAGGGAGTTGATCCCGCTACACATGATTTTGATTGGACCCTCCATGATCCAAGTGGGACTTGGGAAGTGATGAGTCAGTCCGCTGATCAAATAGAAATCTTAGCAGGTGATGATACCGCAGAGATTCAATTGACGGTAAATAATGATCTAGGATGTGAAGTTTCTCAAAGACAAACTGTAGTGTGTAATAAGTCAAACGCAGTAAGAGATATTGCAGCGATCAATGATTTTGTATTAGCACCAAATCCAGTTTCTGATGCATTGACATTGAGCTTCCAGAGTGATAAAGCATTGTCAGGATCATTTATCATTTATGATGTATTAGGTCGTAAGATATTGCAGCAAGATGCGGAGCTATTAGTTGGTGAAAATCAATTCGCAATCCCAACATCCAATTTTGATCAAGGCACCTACCTACTAGAGATAGCCACTAAGGAAGGGTCCCTCATCCAGAAATTTATGAAGCTCTAGTATTTTTTGGGCGATACCTATACTAAACAAGGCTACCATGAGAAACTCATGGTAGCCTTGTTTAGTATAGGTCCGGGCTATGCAGGGGTGCGCTGTCGCTCCCGTCCTACCGTTCCGTTCCTCCACGGTACGACTGACTCTGGCTTTGCCTCAAGAGGGCTCTCCCGCACAGAGTCACCCTTTCTATCCCTATCGCATTTGAAATCTGACTAAATAATTAGCGAACGAATCTCATTTTATAGTCAACACCTACTTTACCTTTTTTGATAAATTCGAGTTTACGTCGGACCATTCTCTTTTTGATGGGTTTGAGCTTTTCGGTGAAGAGTACACCTTCGATGTGATCGTACTCATGCTGTATTACACGTGCATCGATGCCGTTAAAAGTCTCCGTGTATGTTTTGAAATTTTCGTCTTGGTACTTGATTGTGATTTGCTCATGGCGGCTCACGTCACCACGCACATCTGGTATACTAAGACAACCTTCTTCATACTCCCAAGGCTTGCCAACCTCTTCGATCATCTCCGCATTGATGAATACCTTTTTGAATCCTGTAGGATTCTTTTCGTCTTCATCATTGAGCTGTAGAGTGTCAATGAGAAATAGTCTGATAGGCTTTCCAATCTGAGGAGCCGCTAGACCCACACCTTTGGCATTATACATGGTCTTCCACATGTTTTCCAAAAGGACATCAAGGTCTGGAAAATCTTTTTCTAGGTCGATTGCCTTTTTTTTGAGTACAGGTTGCCCAAAGGCATATATAGGTAGTATCATTTGTTAAGCCGTGTAGTGTTTTTTCTCGATATATTGTTGAAGGATGATCACAGCAGCGATTTTGTCTACTAGTGATTTGTCTCTACGCTTTTTTTTATTGATGCCACTGCCTACTATAGTGCGTTTGGCTTCACGAGAGGTGTATCTTTCGTCTTGCAAAGTTACCTTAATAGAAGGATATTTTCCTTGGAATGTGTTGATAAATGCTTTTACCCTTGGAAGATTTTGTGCAGGCTGTCCATTTTCAAGGAGGGGTTCTCCTACTACGATCTCATCTACTGTTTCGTCAGCAAAGTAGGTAGCTATAAAGTCAAAGAGATTTTTCGTTTCTACAGTATCGAGGCCAGTAGCAATCATCTGCATAGGGTCGCTTACCGCAATCCCAGTTCTCTTTTTACCATAATCAATAGCCATTATTCGACCCATATTGAATTATTATTGAAAGTGTATTATTTTCTACCAAAGTCAGCAGGAATTTCGCCCCACTCTTTAGTCTTCCACTTTAACAATGGGTTTTCGAATTTGTTATTATGCAACCATTGTTCACCTCGAGCTATGACTTCAAACAAATGCTTAGTTTCGGCATTTCTGACCAGCTTAGTATTGCACCTCTTATAATGAACCCATTTGATAGCATGTTTACTATCAGAGTAGATAGGTAAGTTACTGTTATTCTTTTTTAAGTAGGCCAATCCGTGTACAATGGCTAGAAATTCACCAATATTATTAGTGCCCATGGGAAACTTTTGGATAAACAGCTGGATTTGGGATTTGGTTTCTACTCCTCTATACTCCATAGGGCCCGGGTTGCCACTACATGCGGCGTCTACAGAGATAGTATTGTAGTCAATATCGGCCCTACTGGCATCGGAGATAGGCAGCTTCTTGGTATAAGTTCCTGTAGACATATATTCTACATAACTCCCTCGGTAGGCTTCTTCAGCTGCCTTTATGTTGGGAAAGGATTTGTATTGGGCATTTGGAAAGCCCTTGACTTGACGCAAGCATTCTGCCCAGGTTTTATATATTCCTGGTTCATTGCCTTGCCACACTACATAAAATTTCTTCTTTGCTGCCATAGAACAGGCAAAATAGTAGAATTAGTAGTGAATTAATAAAACTATGAAAAATAAATAGACGATTATTGTGAGCTAATACATCAAGAATGCAGTTTTTTGCATCTGATAAAATAGAAGGCCGAATGTTTATAGACACACATACACATATATATGTAAAGCAGTTTGATGATGATCGAACGGAGATGATCGAACGGGCAATAGCACAAGGGGTAGAATCCTTTTTTATGCCAAATATTGACCGAGAATCAATAGATTCAATGCTTAATTTGGAGCAGCAATATCCCGATAGATGCTTTGCTATGATGGGCTTACACCCATGTTCAGTAGCTGCAAATGTCGAAGAGGAGCTGTCAGTGATCAAGGAGCATTTTGATCTACGAAAGTTTGTAGCTGTGGGTGAAATAGGGATTGACTTGTACTGGGAGAAGAAGTTTCTAGATCAGCAAGTGTATGCCTTTAAGGAACAAATAAAATGGGCTATAGCAGCCGATATACCGATTGTGATTCATTGTCGAGATGCTACACCAGAGGTATTGAGTGTATTGCGCGAATGTGCGCACGAGAAGCTTAGAGGTATTTTCCACTGTTTTGGTGGATCTGTATCCGAAGCAAAGGATATTATCGACTTGGGTTTTTTATTAGGGATTGGAGGAGTCTTGACCTTTAAAAAATCTGGCTTAGATAACACGCTGAAAGAGATTGATTTAGAACACATTGTGTTAGAGACTGATTCTCCATACCTGGCGCCAGCGCCATACAGGGGTAAACGAAATGAGAGTGGCTACTTGAGGCTTGTAGCAGAAAAATTGGCAGAAGTAAAGGAGTTGCCATTGAGTCAAATCGCTCAGATCACTACTCAAAATGCAAAGAAAGTTTTCCAAATGACCTAAAAGATTGTGGAAGCTTAATGAGAGAGGCAAAAATTTTGAATATTAACATCTATTTGCAATATTTGTGGGGTAGTGTATAATGCACAAGAAGGATTTGTAAGGATCAGCAGGAGAGGTGCTCGAGTGGCTGAAGAGGTGCGCCTGGAAAGCGTATAAACCTGTCAAAGGGTTTCGAGGGTTCGAATCCCTCTCTCTCCGCAATGATTGCCACGATACCATTACTATGTATTCAGCAATTTTACAGATTTTTAGATTCCTTTCAGGAGCTTTGTTATTCACTAGTGTTCATGAATTGTATATTTAAGATTTAAAAATAAGCCTGGTTTACTTACTTGTTGAATCGCTGCTTGAAAGACAAGTATTGATTTATAGAGAAAGTTTTATGGCCTATGTTTATCATATTTATATTTTTTAACGATATTAATGCTTTATTTAAAACCAATTCGTAAAAACTAATCGACTATGCGAAAATTGTTATTCTTTTCTTTATTGATTTTGGGTGTGATTCTTATCTCCGCCGACTTTAATACACTACTTGCACAGGCAGGTACACCAGATACTACTGGCTTTCAAGCTTTGAAAGAAAAATTCATTGAAGGTGGATGGTCCTTTATGACCTTCGTACTTATTTGCCTTATCCTGGGCTTAGCTTTCTGTATAGAAAGAATCATTACTTTGAACATAGCTACAACCAATACTGACAAGTTAATTGAGCGTATAGATGAAAGTCTTAAGTCAGGTGACGTAAATGGTGCAATGGAAGTATGTAAGTCTACTTCTGGTCCTACAGCAAGTATCCTTTACGAAGGATTACGTAATGCCAACAAAGGCCCAGCGGCTGTTGAAAAAGCAATCGTTTCTTATGGTTCTGTTCAAATGGGTCTTTTGGAAAAAGGATTGGTTTGGATCTCTCTTTTTATTGCGATTGCTCCAATGCTCGGGTTTATGGGTACGGTAATCGGTATGATCGGTGCCTTTGATGAAATTCAGGCAAAAGGTGATATCTCTCCTCAGATTGTGGCAGGTGGTATTAAGGTAGCACTTTTGACTACAGTATTCGGTTTGATCGTTGCGATTATACTTCAGGTTTTCTATAACTACATCGTAAACAAAATTGACGGTATCGTACTCAATATGGAGGACGCTTCTATCGCTTTGGTAGATGTAATGGATAGAAACAATATTTTCAAATAATCTTAAGTACTCAACTGTATGTATAATTTTCTAACAAAAAAAGGTCAGTTAATGGCGTTCCTATTGGGGGCGATATCCACTATCATCGTGCTAGTGTCCATTACGACCAATTCAAATAAACATCTTCTTGATGCACCAGATGCAGCAAAAAGAGCTACAGAGATTGCTGATACAGGTATCTTAAATACAGGGATTAATATTACTACATTTTTATTAGTTCTTGCTTTAGCTGCTGTTGTAATCTTCGGTCTAGTTAATCTATTGAGCAACTGGAAATCTTCACTTAAGTTTATCATCGGTTTTGCTGTGCTTGTTATTATGTTCATGGTACTGAAAGGTTCTGCTGAGCATGAGACAGTAGGTAAAATAGTAGAGACTATGAAGGAGTTCAATATTGATGAAGGATTAAGTAAAGGGATATCTGCCGCTATTAAAGGAACTGTAGCAATGGCTGTTGTAGCTGTTGGCTCTATGATTGTCTTTGAGATTATCAACATTTTTAAGTAAACCCTGATCTATGCTCAAAAGAAAGAAAAATAATAGAGTAAAAAATGAAGTGAATGCCGGCTCTATGGCAGACATCGCTTTCTTACTACTGATCTTCTTCCTGGTGACTACTACTATTGATATCGATAAAGGTATTACGGTAAAATTACCGCCATGGTCAAATGAAGAAGTAGATCCTACAAAACTGAATAAGCGTAATGTATTCTCCGTACTCGTGAATGCCGATGATCAACTTCTAGTAAGAGGTGAGATTGCTCAGGTAGAGGAATTGAGAGAACGCGCAAAAGAGTTTATTGTAAATCCTGAAAACAGAGAAGATCTTGCTGAAAAGCCTACTAAGGCAATTATTTCGTTAAAGAACGATAGAGGTACTTCTTACGGAACTTATATCCAGGTTTATAATGAACTGAAAGCTGCTTACAATGAATTGTGGACTGAAAGGCTCAATAAAATGCCAGGTTACTCAGAGGCCGTGTTCAATAAGGACTTGCCCCTTGATGTGCGAAGAGCTGTGAGAGCTGAGATTCCATTTGTTTTGTCTGAAGCAGAACCTACTAATTTTGGAGAGGAGTAGAAACCAAATTGTAAAAGTTTAAAAACGTAAGAGATGTCAAAATTTACTAAAAAACGAGGAAAAGCATCCCCGGAGGTATCAACCGCCTCACTACCGGATATCATCTTTATGCTTTTGTTTTTCTTCATGGTTGTTACAGTAATGCGTTCTTCTGACAAATTGGTAGACGTAATTGTACCAGAAGCTACAGAGCTTACAAAGCTGGAAAAGAAATCTTTGGTCAACCAGATATACATTGGTAAGCCAATGGAGCAATACCGTGATATTTATGGCTCTGCTCCTCGTATACAGCTTAATGATAAAATTAGTGATGAGGATGACATTCCGATTTTCTTGGAAAAACACAAAATAAAAGTGCCAGAAAATCAGCGATCGAAAATAACTTCTTCGCTCAGAGTCGATGGCGAAGTGACTATGGGTATCGTACAAGATGTCAAAACAGCACTTAGAAAAGCAAATCAATTGAAGGTGAACTATTCTACTAGGCCTAAGGCTAATTAAAATAGACTTTCGAGAAATAAAAAAAGGCGAGGCTTCAATTGAAGCTTCGCCTTTTTTTGTAGGCCTTATATTTTTTATAGACCCTATTTTATAGGTCATATTTTTTATCTGAGTCTGTCAGAAGACTTTACTAGGTGATCATCCTTCTTTATAAATCTCAATGCAAGGATACTAAATACAATACCCAAGATAGGAGATAATAATCCAAATTCTCCGCTGACCAATGAATCTGCTTTGATAAGTTGGTAATCCATATAAAAGAAAATACTGCACAATACTAAGATCAGAATACTTACAACCAAAGTAAGTCTCGACAAAGCCATTTGCAAAGGTCTATTGCTGAACATAAATACCGCTACTAGACTAGCCAAAGCAGCTACTATAGCAAGTATTTGAAAAGAGATATGATCTTTTATATTAAGTACTCCGTCTGCCAGCATGGCTACATCGGACTGCTGTACAAGCTCTTGAGTACCCGTAACGGTGAAAAATGACATCACAGGTAGGAATAGTAGGCCTGAAGCTAATGCTGCAAGGAGAAGGAAGACGGTTTGTATACGTTGCCACATAATTTACTTTTTGGGGCAAAGATACCTTTCTACTTACTTTTTAAAAAGTATTTGACCTGATACAAATGCAACTGCATGCTACAATCCGATTATCCTTCTCTACTCATTGCTATACAGTGTGTTTTAGCAAATAGATGGAAGAATTCTATCAAAATTTACGTAGCATAGTGAATATTAAAAGCTATAATATCTACATTCGTTTATGTATTCAGCTCAACCCAGCTTTTGGGAAAAATCCACATTTCTAGCAGATATTGATATTGCCATCATTGGAGCTGGGTTGGTAGGTACATCAGCAGCAATATATGCTCAAAAAAAGTATCCTAAGGCCAAGATTGTTGTGTTTGATAGAGGCTTCATAGCCAGTGGAGCGAGTACAAAAAACGCTGGCTTTGCATGCTTTGGAAGTATTTCAGAGTTATTAGATGATCTAGAAGATAGTGAGCCTGACGCAGTTTTTTCTTTGATGGCCCGCAGATATGAAGGCTTGACTCATTTGTTAGAATTATTAGATCCTAATAGAATAGATTATAAGGCTTGTGGAGGATTTGAGCTCTTTAGAGATATAGATCAGAGCTTTGCGCAGAAGTGTATAGATCGTATAGAGTTCTTCAATAAGGAGACAGAACACATAACTGGACTAACGGAGACTTATAGGCTGGATAAGGCCAAGCTAAGTGCTGCAAACTTTGAGAATACGAATATGTGTATTGCGAATGTTGCCGAAGGGCAGCTGCATCCTGGCAAAATGATGCAGGCATTATACGAACAAGCAAAGGAGATTGGAGTACTATTTTATCATGGTATCGAGATCTCTCAGGTAGAGGATCAATCTAATCATGCCCAATTGGAATTAGCTAATGGTTGGACGATCAAGGTAAACCAAGTCCTCATAGCGAATAATGGATTTGCTCAAAAAATGATCTCTGACCTTCCGATTAAAGCGGTGCGAAATCAAGTACTCGTCACATCCAAGATCCCAAATCTTTCTGTAGAAGGGACTTTTCACATGCATAAAGGTTATTTTTACTTTCGTAATGTAGATTCAAGAATTTTGATTGGAGGTGGTCGACATTTGGATTTGGAGCACGAGACAACCGATCAGTTCGGATCCAACTCTTTAATAGAGGATGCTTTGCAAGCCTTGCTAACAGATGTAATCTTGCCAGGTACATCATTTACCATTGAAGATAGATGGAGTGGTATATTGGGTGTAGGCCCAAGTAAACTGCCCATTCTAAAAAAGCAAAGTGAGCATATTACTTTAGCAGTTCGTTTAGGTGGTATGGGCGTAGCGCTTGGAAGCTTACTAGGAAAAGAAGCAGCACAACTTATTTAATTTATTAGCATTGAAGCATCTCTTATATATCGGTTCATTTTTATTGACCATCTTTCTGGTAGGGGAGTTGACTGCCCAGACGATGCCTAGTCCAGTGGATACCAGTAAGGTGACTAGAATCAAGATCAACTTTTCTGATTTTGCAGAAGGCTATAAAGAAGCAGATATGGACATCCGAAAGCTCATGGGCAATGTAGAGCTTCGACAGGATAGCGTCTTTCTTACCTGTGATACAGCTACACTCAACATCAATGATAACGCTGTAGTCGCAAAGGGTAGTGTCGTAATCCAACAAGGAGATAGTCTAAATATATTTGCAGATTCTCTGGTGTATGATGGAAATAAGAAAATTGCAAATCTGTATGGAGATGTCATCCTAGAAAACAAAGGGCAAAAGCTTTTTACCGAATTTTTGACTTATAACCTAGAAACAAAAGCAGCAACTTATACTAATGGGGCTGTCCTTACGGATGGGGCTACTCAATTGAGTAGTGAGATAGGATACTACTATATCGATTCCGACCAAGCCTACTTTAAAGAGAAAGTAATTATTGTAGATGACAATTTTGAATTGAAGGCGGATACCTTAGCTTTTAATACAACGAGTAAGGTGGCAACTTTTTTGGGACCGACTCGGATAGATCAGGGGGATGCTAAAATATATTGTGAAGAGGGCTATTATGATATCGTTCAGAATAAAGCTTTGTTTAGCAAGAATGCACAATACCTCAAAGATGGTCAGTCAGCTCAAGCCAATTCAATGACTTATGACGGCAGTGATGATGTAGTAACATTAGAGGGAGATGCAAGCTTCCAAGATGAAGATAAAAGTGCAACTGCGGATCAGATCAAGTTTAACCAAAAGACCAAGGTGACGGAACTCTCTGGCAATGCACACTTTGAAGATGCCAGTCAATCTATTGATGCGGACACTATTTTATACAATGAAGAAACCAAGAAACTAATTACAAAAGGGAGTTCAGTATTGATCAATCCACCTCAATATTTGCGAGCGGATAAGATCGACTTCGATGACGCTACCGGTATGGGCTTGGCCAGTGGTAATGTATATTGGCAAGATAGCGCTCAGCAGATCATTATTAAGTGTGATAACGTAGATTACAAAAAGGAGGAGGATTATCTGAAGGCATACGGTGAAAGAACATTGTTGATTTCGATACTAGATGGGGATTCATTGTATATGACATCGGATACACTGGAATATTCACGTGCAGAAAGTTTTGATCTGGATAGTGCTAAGCAGTTTGTTGCTTACAAAGATGTCCGTATGCTCAAAAGTGACTTCCAAGCAGTCTGTGATTCATTAGTTTTTAATCAGCAAGATTCTGTTTTTCAATTTTATAAAAATCCGCTTATTTGGTCAGATACCACGCAGTTTTCTGCTGATACGATTAGTATGAAGTTGACGGATGGGCAGTTAGATTCTATATATTTAGTGCAAAAAAGTTTTATAATTAATACGCCAGATAATTATTTTTACAACCAAATAAAAGGGCGTGATATCGTTGCACTCTTTGATAAAAATGAAATATTTGAAATGGATGTTTATGGCAATGCGGAATCTATCTATTACTTGATAGATGAAAACAATGCCTACATTGCAGTTAATAAATCCATTTGTAGCGATATGGTAGTTGACTTTGGCGACAATAAGGTGGAAAAAATAAAGTGTTTTCCAAATCCAAAAGCGGAGCTGATTCCTATGAATAAAGCAAAGCACAATGAACTCAAATTGGAAGGGTTCAATTGGGAGTCGAAGCGTAGACCAACAACATTTACTGACTTGTTTTAATAGTATGAAAAATATTCAACTGTATATAAGTTTTTTACTTTGCGTGATTGCTTGCAGTCTTGTAGGACAAGATAATAAAACTGTTCTTCAGTCTGCCAATCAAGCATTTGAAGCTAAGCAGTATGACAATGCGATTGCTCAGTACCAGGAAGTACTCCAGAGCAATGAATACTCCAAAGCATTGTATAATAATCTTGGCTCAGCCTACTTTCAAAAAAGTGATATACCGCATTCCATTTTATATTTTGAAAAAGGACTCAAGCATGATCCATTTGATAAATCACTTTTGCATAATTTAAGTTTAGCAAAAGAGCAACTCGATAATGATATTGTCCAAATTCCTGAATTTATCATAACCAAAGTATGGAAGTATCTCTATACAAGAGCCAGTTCGAACACATGGTTTATCTTGAGTTTATTGAGCTTTTTTGCTGCCGTATATGCTTTTAGTCTTTGGCTGCTTCATCATAATAGATCGGTCAAGAAAAAAGGTTTTTTATATGGTATTGGCTTGCTTCTGCTCGGGGTCCTGATTTTCTTTCTGAGTACATCACAAGCTGCATTTCAGTATAAGCAAATTTCAGGCATAATTCTTCAGCAGGATATTGCCTTGAAGTCCGCTCCTGAAGCGGCCAATGAAGCCATTTTAACTCTTGCAGCAGGTACTAAAGTTACAGTAGTTGATAAGATAGGGGAGTATGAAAAAGTACGCTTAGAAAATGGTCAAATGGGCTGGCTACAATTGGGGAGTTACGAGAAAATCTAAATTCGTAATTTATCCAAGTCGCAATTCACTCTTTCTAGTATAGAAGCTGCTCTATTTCAGATGAACATATAAGACATGTAAGGAGACATATAAGAGCATGAAAGAAATCTTTGCCAGCAGTTTGGATCTTCTATGGGTTATGGTTAGAAAGCTGCTCTATTTCAGATAAACATATAAGACATGTAAGGAGACATATAAGAGCATGAAAGAAATCTTTGCCAGTAGTTTGGATCTTCTATGGGTTATGGTTAGAAAGCTGCTCTATTTCAGATGAACATATAAGACATGTAAGTAGAACTCATAAGAGCATGAAAGAAATCTTTGCCAGTAGTCGGCTTTCTTTTCATTGGTCTGTAGTTTAGAAAGCTGCTCTATTTCAGATGAACATATAAGACATGTAAGTAGAACATATAAGAGCATGAAAGAAATCTTTCCCAGTAGTGCTTTTTTACGCACTTATGGATTAAAACTCTAATATGGGGCATAAAAAAAGCCGTACCCTAAAGAGTACGGCCCAACAAAAATATAAAGCTATGAAAACTAAAACTAAAGCTAATATAAGCATTATAAGTCTTTTATAGAAGACTTATTTGCTTACGCAGGCTCAACCCCACCATCAAGGTGGTCCTGATATGCCTTTAATTCATCCCATTGTCCGCTGGCGGCTAATTTTGCCTGCTTTGGCCAAGTCGATGGATTGTGGACTGAATATCTAGGTCCTGCTGCAGTTAGGATTTCTTTTAGCTTAGCAGGATCTGCGGCAGCTAATTCGTCCCAAGTATTGAATCCTCCAGCGTTTAAGTGTTCCGCTATTTTAGGTCCGATACCTTCTACTATTTTTAAATCGTTTGGAGCATACTTTTTGCCATCAAAAGAGATTTTGTCGCCACTTGCTGGTTTAGCAGCTGGTGCCTCCGGAGCAGCTGGTGCTACTGGAGCAATTGCTTCAGCTACAGGTGCTTTAGGAGCGCTTTGCTTCTTTTCTCTTACAGGTTTTGTAGGTACTAATGCTTCTCCATCATTTAGAGGAGCAATACTTACGTATGTTCTGTTTTTTCTTCCTTTGTAGAACATTACACGTCCGTCGATCTTAGCATGTACTGTGAAATCTCTTCCCAAGTATGCATTTGGACCAACGTGGTATTTTGTTCCTCTTTGACGTATGATGATGTTGCCAGCTCTTGCTAGTTGGCCACCAAATAATTTTACGCCTAATCGTTTAGCATTACTGTCACGTCCGTTATCAGTACTACCGACTCCTTTTTTATGTGCCATCGTTAATTATTATTTAGTGATTAACCGACTATACTGTCGATCTTAATTTTAGTGAAATGTTGTCTATGACCGTTCTTAACACGGTAACCTTTACGTCTTTTCTTTTTGAAGACGATTACTTTATTGCCTTTTTCATGGCCAAGAATAGTAGCTTTTACGGAAGCACCTGAAAGTACAGGTTTGCCTATTTGGGCATTTGCGCCATTACTAACCAAGTGAACTTGATCGAAAGTAACGCTTTTGCCTTCTTCGGCAGCTAGCTGGTGGACGAAGATCTCTTGACCCTCCTCGACTTTGAATTGTTGACCAGCTATTGTCAAAATTGCAAACATAATTTAATGAGTTTTATTTCAAAATGGACGCAAATATACAATATATAATCAATAAATGCGAGCTTATATCAAGTCTTTGAGTTGAAATTCATACTTGAGGAGCTCTTGTCCTCTCATGACTTTCAATTTGATCTTTTTGCCCGTTTTGCTCCGGAATATCCTTGTAATGTGATCATAAGTCAGTAAAAATCTAGGTTTTCCATTGATTTTCACGATTACGTCTCCTGTTTTGACTCCAATCAGGTCAGCTGGGGAGCCTTTAATGACAGAATTTACGTACAAGGTCTTTTGCTCCATTCCAACGGATATAAATCGGATACCACTTTTATCAAAGGAAAACTGCCTTTTCCACTTGCGAGTCGGCTTTAGATAGAATTTTTGATCAGGATAGTCAAATATGACATCAAAACGATCCAATATATGGTTTCCGATCAAACCATGTCTGAAAATGATACTGAGCGAATCCGATAAAGGCGTGATCTCTTGAAAATGGCAAACTACATTCTGGAGTTGTTTATCTCCAATGCCTAAAAAAGGAACACGTCCTACGTATCCTTCCATGACTCCTCCCATCCCGAATCCTAAATTGCCAGGAATTATTTGCGAGGGTAGGGTAAGACTGGAGTCTGACTTGGTATCTAACAGCATAGCAGTTGATGCTCCTGTGTCAATTAGTAGCTTGAGATCCAATTCAGTACCATTTTCTAGTATGGTTCTACATACGATATAGGGTTTTGATTTTTGGACAGCCATATCCATTTTTTTGAATCCTCTGGTCTTTTTAGTGTGGGTGTTGTTTTTATATAGCTGAATTGTTCTGTTTCGATAATTTATTTTGACCTCATAGTTTCTGAACATGTCTGATCCAATAATACCGTGGACTTCCATGCCTGTAATTTGTTCAAATTTGAAATAGTCTTTTTCTAGAACTAGGATATCTTGATCTGGTGCGAGAAGTTCACCAGAAGATAAATGAGTAGATTTTGCTAAGTGTGCATAGAGTGGAGTGCTTAAATCGGCTCCATAAACGGTGAAGGTCCTACCAAATGGGATATTGAATAGAGAGACCAGTTCTTTGTTGGTAATGATAGTATTATTGGCACCTGTGTCAAAGATGAATTTCAATGGAAAAATTTGATTGAAAGTCACATCAATGATGATGAATCCATTGACGTATTCAAAAGGTATGGATTCTGTTTTGCTGGAGCCTGGCAGCTCAAAACCAAGAGATTGTGCTTCAAGTGCTTGGAATGGTGAACACATTAAGCAAATTAAAATTATCCTAAGGTAGAAAGCGATTTTTTTTTCTTCGGACCGCAGATGAAGTAGTGTTTTCAATAATGTATATTTAGTTTCTTTAAGGTACAAATACTAGGATGGAATTTCATAAGTAAGTATAACTTTTAAAGCATTTTGCCAAAAAAAATGCTATTTGGTAGTATAGATTCTGGGTGGCTGTGTGGGCGAGGAATGTATGAGGGGTAGGAAGGAGCCGCCTGTTAAGGTGGCGTCTCTGGAGCGCTTTTTAGCGACAGAGACCGGAGTGACAACGGAGTCCTGGATGGCCCGACCCTGACTGACGCCTTTTTTCGGCGGCATGTCTGGGGCATACCCAAATAATAACAAACTAAAAAATTATTACAATTCTCTTCATAAGGTAGACATCTGCTGTAAGCTACTAGAAGTAAAAATTGATTGCTATATTTGATTATGGATTTGAAGAAATATTCTTTTTGGTGTTTGGTAGTATTTTCGATGGCTTGTCTTGGCTGTAAGAATACGGTGGAGTTGAGTAAGTTGGAGTCTTCGCAGTTGTTGAAAGATCCCAGCTATTTTCATGAGTCTTTGGATCAATTGACTGACATCATAGTCCATGATATATTTTCACCGCCGGTAGCTAGTAGGGTATATGTGTATCCTTGTGTAGCAGCGTACCAAGTGTTGCAAAGAGATGCGAAAAGCATGTCAGATTTGTCAACTAAGCTGAGGGGGTTGGAAGAGTTTACACCAGCTATAGATACTACGAATGTGTCATTTGAACTGGCTGCTCATGCTGCGTTTTTTACAGTGGCAAAGGCGCTGATATTTTCAGAAGATCAGTTTGATGTATATATAGATGGGTTTTATCATAAGCTAGACTCTCTGGGGATATCTAAGCGTGTAATTGCTGATTCTAAAAAGTATGGGGAGGAGGTTTCGGAGCATATACTAAAGTGGGCAGATAAGGATAACTACAAAGAGTCGAGGTCTTTCTCCAAGTATACGATAACTGAAAATCCGACAGAATGGAAACCAACGCCGCCTTCGTATATGGAAGGGATAGAGCCGCACTGGAAAACTATAAGGCCGATGCTACTGGATTCTTCTGCGCAGTTTGCGCCTTCGCCTCCTACGCCCTTTGATATGAGTAAGAATAGTAAATTTTACAAAGAAACGATGCAGGTGTATAGTGCGGTAAAAGATGCCAATGATGAGCATACGCTCATAGCTAGTTTTTGGGATTGTAATCCTTATGTAATGAATCAGACTGGGCATATGATGTTTGCTACCAAAAAGATAACGCCAGGTGGTCACTGGATGGGGATAGCAAATATTGCGTCTAGAAAAGCAGGTCAAAAGCTAGACCTTTCTTTGCGAACTGCGACTTATGTTTCTATTGCTTTGTTTGATGCATTCATTAGTTGTTGGGATGAGAAGTATCGATCAAATCTGATCAGACCAGAGACGGTGATCAATGAGCATATCGATGAAGAGTGGATTCCACTTTTGCAGACGCCTCCTTTCCCTGAGCATACTAGTGGGCATAGTGTGATCTCGACGGCCTCTGCTATCGTATTGACTGCTATGCTGGGGACTCCATTTAATTACCTAGATGATGTAGAGGTGAAATATGGATTGCCTTCTAGAAAATTTGAGTCTTTTTTGCAAGCATCAGAGGAGGCTGCAATAAGTAGATTGTATGGCGGTATACACTATATGCCAGCTATAAGTGAAGGCGTCAAGCAGGGAAAAAATGTGGGCAATATGGTCGTAGAAAAATTGGAATTAAATAAACAATAATGACGTGTGTCAGGTGTGTTTTTTTATTTGTCTTTTTTTTGGTGTTGGGTACTCTAGATACTGCTGCTCAAAAGCAGATAGATCGACGGATTTCTTATAAGTTTGAAAGTAAGCCCCTAACAAAAATATTATTTGAGCTGTCCAATACGTATGATCTAAATTTTTATTTTGATCCGAATGAAATGCCTTCTTTCTTATTGACAGGGGACTATGATGATGAGCAAGTATATCGGGTGGTACAAGATCTGCTCAATGGAACGAAGCTCAAAGTGTTGCCCTATAAACAAAAAGGGATAGTCATCATAGATAGGGATAGGGTGAATCTAGAATCAATTGAGGCATTGATAGAGAACTGGGAAAATGGTACTCATAGCTATTCTGTCAAATCAACTGTAAAGACCATGAGCTTGTCTCTTGGCAATCCACTAGAAGCGGAGCTGCGGGATCTAAATCTGCAAATAAGAATAATAGATGAATTAACAAAAGAGCCTCTGGTAGGGGCAGTCTTGACAAATGAGGATCTCAGTATAGGAGAGAGTACAGACGGTGAGGGTTATTTGGGTTTGTCGCTAGCAAGTGGGCGACACGAATTGGTCATTGACTATACGGGGTACCAAAAAGTAATGCTGCAATTGGAGCTCTATGAAAGTGCAAGTTTTGATATTGAGATGAGTACACAAATCTACTCTTTTGACGAGGTGGTCGTGCGGGCAAATTCTCTGGAAGAAAAGATGGAGGGTTCTAAAGCGGGTTTGGAAGTACTGAGTATGCAAGAGTTGTCTTTCTTGCCACAAGTGACAGGGGATGTAGATCTTCTTAAGTCCATTGAGATTTTGCCTGGTGTGACCTCGACTACCGAGCTGTCCCAAGGTTTTAATATCAGAGGAGGGAGCACAGATCAAAATTTGATCATCTTAAATGATGGCATTATCTTTAATCCTACCCATATCGTAGGGTTTATCTCGGCTTTTAATCCTGATGTAATATCTGAGGTGAACTTGTACAAGGGTTTTGTGGATGCTAGCTTTGGTGGAAGATTGTCAGGGGTTTTGGATATTAAAACAAATACAAAAAGTAACTCTGATACCAAATGGAAAGGCAAAGGAGGATTGGGTATATCTATGATGAAGTTGAATCTGGAGGGAAATCCTAGCCCATCATTTGCTGTAAATTTAGCAGCGCGCGGTTCCTTTAATGACTATCTGCTAAGACAGATTGCGAATGTAGAACTGCAAAATAGTAATGCTAGTTTTTATGACCTGAATGCGAATGCGAATATCAAATTGTCTAAAAAGCATCGTTTGTTTTTTAATAATTATCTGAGTAGTGACTACTTTGAATACAATGATCAATTTGGATATGAATGGAAAAACCACCACTCTGGAATGCAACTCAAATCTGATTTGGGTAGTGGTTTTTATTCCAATATTTCGTTAAATTATGGGCAGTATGATAGTGAAAATTTCACCTTAAATAGACCAGATGCGTTTAGATTTTCGACGGGACTAAATTATTATAAAGGTATTTTTAAGCTGGATAAAAAATTAAATAAAGAAGGCTACGTTCGAATAGGAGTGGAGTATCTGAATATCGAAAATGAAGAGGATCGTTTGGAGCCGGAGAAAAATAGTACGATACTAGGAAAGAAGATCCAAAGAAACGGTGCAGTCAATTGGGCTCCTTTTGCTTCTCTAAGTACCAAGATGTCGGATAAGATGAATGTAGAACTGGGTCTTAGGCTATCTCTACTGGAGGGGTATTCGGAATATACATTTTTAGAGCCACGAGTTTCTATGAGTTTTCATCCTAGTCCGCAATGGAATTTTAAGGCTAGCTACAATCGCATGAGCCAATTTATCAACCAATTTTCTAATACAAATAATGTGCTTCCATCGGATATTTGGGTGTCATCCAATACAAATATCCAGCCTAGTGTGATGAATCAATACTCAATAGGGGCAGTACATCTTAGTAAAGAAAAAACTTTTGAATGGAATTTGGATTTCTTTTATAAGGAATTTGAAAATCTGTATGAGGTAGATGATTTTGCGCAGATTATACTTAATGAAGAATTAGAAAACGTACTTTTAGATGCGGAAGGTATTAGCTACGGAATAGAAGCTTTGGTGAAAAAGAAAAAAGGGAAGTGGCAGGGATCTCTAGCCTACACGTATAGTAGAGCTTTCCGAAGGGTTATAGATGAAGAGGTACGTATTAATAATGGGGATTTTTTTCCAGCTTCATTTGATATCCCTCACCAGCTAAATGTATTAGCTGTGTATAAGTGGTTGCCAGTAGCCTCTTTTAATTTTGCCTATATATTCAGGACAGGATCTCCGACTACAGCACCTACAGAAAGTTTTATTCAAGATGGTTTTATAGTGCCTTTATATTCCGATAGAAATGGCGAACGGATTAGTTATTATTCAAGGTTAGATTTTTCTATCAATTTGGATTTGAGGAAGAGCACAAAAAAAGGTTTTAGAAATTCCTTTGCTTTGGGGTTTTACAACTTGTTGGGTAGAAATAATCCAACAAACGTATTCTTTAGGAGAAGTACATTGGGCAATATTGTCCCATTTCAATTTTCAGTAGTAGGGGCAGTTGTTCCTAACTTTAGTTGGAATTTTATTTTTTAAGTAGATAAGATGAAAAGGTTTTTTTCATTTCTGTGCTTTGCTTTTTTACTCTCTTGTGTAGAGCGAATTGATTTTCCAGTAGGTGAGCCGGAGGAGATAGTCGTAGTGGATGGAACCTTCTCAGCAAGTAATGGAGAAAAGACAATCCGCTTGTCTAGAACAATGCAGGTAAATAGGCAAGTGGACCTTCCTATAGAAGGTGCAAATGTTTTTGTAGAGGATGACCAAGGGCTACAAATATCTTATTCGGAAACTCAGCCAGGCGTCTATAAGACTGATGGTATTGCGGATACAGAACGCCAGTATAGATTGTATGCTGAATTGCCAGATGGAAGAACCATAAGTTCAAATTATCAATCTGTTCCAGATTCTTTTTCGATCGAAGAAATTACTACACTGGATACATTAACTACTTTCTTAAATGAGAATGGTAATGATCAAAGGTTGCGTGCATTAGAATTTTTTGCTAAAGCAAAAAATACAAATGTTGAAAATGACTTATTTTTACGTTTTCGATATGAAACAGTATATCAAGTACTTGAAACCAAATGTGGGCCATTTCACAATCCAAAAGCATGTTATTTTTATAATGATGAAAGAGCCTTTGCTATCAATCTGATAGAGATAGATAGCGATGCATCTGAAGTGGAGTTTGAGACCCTCGTACTTCGCAGGAAAATTGATTATAAATTGACGGAGATATTTGCTCTGGATCTAAGCTTGCTTTCTTACAATAAGGAGGAATATGATTATTGGAAAAATCTAAAAAATCTATTTGATCAAGAAGGAAATATTAATGATGTCAATCCAGCTAGATTATTGGGAAATGTAAAATCTAATGATGGGACAGAAATTTTGGGCCAATTTGCCGTAGTTGGAGAAAGTAGAAAAATTAAAATAGTGGGAAATGCAGACTTTCCAACGCAAAGATTACCTTTTTGTGGGGTGGCCGGAAATCTGCCCTGGCCATTGCCAGACGAATGTTGCAGTTGTGAAGGTTTGAAAGGAGCTTCCTTATTAAAGCCAGATTATTGGCCTTAGTTGTTTTACTTCTTTTCAGAAGTTATTTCAATAATTCCTTTTTGACGATCTAAGCAATAAATATTATTTCTGAAAATTTTTATTGATCTTACTTCTCCATTTATTTGAGCAGTTGCGTCCTTGCCTGATAGCTTGATCCAATTGTTGTTTTGATATTGCAGGATTTGGACTTCGCCTGCATCTTGTCTGCCGAGATTAGGATCTACATCAAAAAGGTTTCCACCAAAGATAAAGATATCTTCATACAAGTGTTCAATAGTATAAAGAGGAGATAGTTGTAAGGATGAGGGGAGTATCTTTTTATGCCATCCACTATTATTGATAAAATAGCATGATCGCAGTTCTGTAATTTTTTGCTTCTGAGCGGCTTCTATTTTTTTATTACCAAGAAGCTCCATAAAGCTTGAATTAACATAGTCGACATTTTTCAGGAATTTTTTCTTTGCATATGGAAGTTGATCTACAAACAACATTTGGTTAGGGTATGGTACTTGTCTTCCTTCGGAATAATATGTAACCAGTTTTTCAGTTGAACCATTACGATCAAAGTCATCTTTATAGCTTTGTATGGGGTGCTTATTACTTGCGCTTAAGGAATGATTTGTGCCAAAATTTCCTCCAATGATATCCTTCTTTCCATTTTGATTTAGATCCACAAGAGATACTTTTGACCACCATCCTTCAGAGTCGGGGATATCTTGTCGGCTGTGGTGGTTGTCTTGATCAAAATGAATGATACTAATAGGCATCCACAAACCAGCAACTACCAGTTCGAGTTTTGCATCTCCGTCGACATCTCCCCAGGCAGCTGATTTTACATCATCCGAAATATTCAATTGGATTTTTGTATACATATTTTTCTCGCTTAGAAAAACAAAACTCCCCGAAGTAGTGTGTATGAAGAAGTCGTTTTGTTTGTCAAGATTATGATCAGCTTTACTATAGAATAGTATCTCATTTATATTAAGGTGTGATAATAGGTTATTCGGAAATACAGAAGTTTTAGTGCTGCTTGGGATAAAGTTTCCTTCTATAATAGTTCCCTTTAATATGCTATTTGGAGCAATAACAGTTAATTCGTTGTTGAGAATTTCCAAGTGATCCGAAGTAGAGTATTCGTTAAAGAGTAACCATTTGTTTGATTCCTGACCATTAAAGACACTCTTGTCAGGTGTATAACCTTCTATGTGGGTGAGACTTCCTGATTCCTGCTCAGGTTTTGAAATGTCAGTTAGAAGTGAATTCTCTTGTTCAATTGTTAGTAAAGTGTCTGTGGCACTGGTAATAAATTTTTGAATCGTATGGTCTGGCCAGTGTATGATGAGGGAGTCTGGTTTGCTTAGCCCTAAGCCAAAATGAATGATTCCTTCGTTGTGGGATAAAAAACCATTGCTAGAATTTAAGCTTGCTGTTTGTGTTTTGCCTTGGCAGTATAGCTCAACCTTCGCACCTATAGCATTTATGTTTGCATGTATACTTTTTAATTTTACCCTTAGGTAGTGCTTGATTGGCTTGGTGTTTTTAATGATGGTAGCCTCGTCGTTGATATTGTTAATAACTATGTCCAATCTCCCATCGAGATTCAAATCCGCATAGGCGGAGGAAGTGGATGCGGTTTGTTCTTGGTCAAAGGATCGGATAAATTTTTTGTCCAAACCATCGTTTTCATAATATACGTTAGGGACTTTACCAGAAGGAATATTTTCTAGTTGCTCGAATTTGTTGGGGGACTGTCCATTATACTCGAAATTGACAAAATCCATATCGTTTGGTCTTTTTACAATACCGTTGCTGATGTATATGTCTTTGTCTCCATCGTTGTCAAAGTCCGCTACCAATGGGGTCCAGCTCCAGTCGCTAGCTTCAATTCCGTTAAAACAGGCTTGCTCAGAAAAGGTAGGAAATGGGCCCTTATTACTAGAATTGATTTGTAGTGCATTGCGTGGACTTTGATGATGATAACCAAAGCTTCTTTTGAAATTGTAAATTTGAATATTCTCCCAGCCTCCACTCTTCTTGTAAATCGCATCATCAAATGGTTTCATATCCAAACTTATGATATCCATAGATCCGTCATTGTTAATATCTTCAATACTGCAACCCATGGAAAAATTGCTGGTATGTCCAGTAGATTTATGGATGGTCTCGGTAAATGTTTTGTCTTTATTATTAATGTATAAATAGTCTTGTTCATGAAAATCATTGCATACATATATGTCCATCCATCCATCATTGTTGACATCTGAAGTGGAGACTCCAAGTCCAAAGCCAATAGCAGAAGAGTAAATCTGTGCTTCCTGTGTTTTGTCAGTAAATCGGTTGCCCACATTTTCTAAGAGTAAGTCTCCAGCCTCTTCATCTGTAGTATGTCTAATGGAAGATTTTTTGAATTGATCTGGATCCTTTTCGGAATGCTTTAAAATATAACAATCCAAATCTCCATCATTGTCATAATCAAAGAATGAGCTATGTGTGCAATAGCCACTAAGGTCAAGCCCCCACGAAGCAGATTTTTCAATGAAGGATTTCCCTTTCTGATTGATGAATAATTTATTGCTAGTCCCCTCAGTAAGTGCAAGTCTAGATACATAGATGTCCATCCATCCATCTGCATTGATGTCAACCATGTTGACTCCTGTAGTCCAACCTTGCAAATGTTCGCTAGGCAATAGATGGGAGGCATTCTCAAATTTGAAATTACCCAAATTGATATAAAGTTGATCAGCTTTTTGATTGGATCCAAAATAGATGTCAGGTAAGCCATCATTATTGATGTCTTCTACTGCTACACCACTACCGTTGTAAAAATAGAGATATTCAAGAATGTTTGATTCTGGGCTTTCGATCAGGTCATTGCGAAAATCAATTTTAGTGAAGTCACTAGGTAATTTTTGGAATGTAGATGATGCTTGCTTATCAGATAGGCAGGCGGTTAATAAAAAAATAAATAAGCTAAGTAGGGTTATCCATTTCATTTGCTTAGTGTGAATGCTACAGGTTTTTCATTGTTTCGAAAGACTACTATAGCTTCTTTCGATTTGAGATTTATCTTCTTGATATCTCTTATCTGGCCTTCTACTAAAAAACCTGATTCAGAATTTTGGATGAGCTCAAAATCTCCCTTTCCGTTGCCACTTAAAAATATTCCTCTATTGGCGTCATATCTGCCAACTTCGGGTTTGGCCTCATACAAGTTTCCTCCCATGAGGATGTCTTGATGGCCATCATTGTTGAGGTCGTCTACATAGATGGCATAGATAGGAGAGTACTGTACCTCCGATGGTAGCTTAGATTTTTTGAATACTCCTCCTTCATTGATGTAAATACAAGTTTCCATTTCTTTCACTTCCAAGGTAAGCATTCGCTCGCGTTCTTCGGGTGAGAATAAATCTTCCACAGTAGCTAGAGCGTAGTCTTCATACTTCAGTAGTTTTTTCTTTAGTCCTGGTAATTGTTTGAGTAAATCATGTCTCAAGACAAGAGGGTAGTTTTTTTCACCTTTATAGGTACACATGATTTGCTCAATAGACCCATTCTTGTCAAAATCATTGATGTACATGCAGAGTGGTTTTTCTACTGATGCTCGAAATCTAGAGTTGGTACCATGATTTCCGGCTATAATGTCCAGATCTCCATCCTTATCCAGATCTACCATTTCCAAAGTGTTCCACCAGCCTGCAGTGTTCTCAAGTCCATTGCTTTTCTGTATGGCCCATACTCCATCCGCATCTTTGCTAAATACTGTGATGGGCATATACTTTCCACAGGCTACTATCTCAGGCTCTCCATCTTGATTCAGGTCAGCCCATTTGAGGTCTGTATATAGTCCTAGGTTTTTCAATTCTGGTGCGAACTTGTTAGTTTTATCGCTGAATATTTTGCCTTCGTTTTCTATAATGTAGGCGCTACAAGGCACCCCATATTGAAAGGCCTTCAATCTTTCGGAGATTAATAAATCCTTGTCTCCATCATTATCCATATCTACAACATCTATGGAGCCGCTGTGAATAAATCCTGTAGGAAGTATTCTTTGCTTGGATAAAGAAAATTGTCCTTTACCATTATTTATATAGGAGCGATCTATTATGTTTGAAGATTGGTTGCTATATTCTCCCCCTCCACTGCAAACATAAATATCGAGATCCCCATCTTGATCTAAGTCGACAAATGCTACATCTCTGTCTTCGTTGTCCTTATGTTTTTCGAGAAGTGCTTCATTGCTTAAATGATACTTGCCATTTTTGAATAAGAGAATTGCAGAAGCTTGACCTTTTGAACTACAGATAAAAATATCATCTTTCCCATCTTTGTTGAGATCTCCAATGGCCACCTTTGGTCCTTCAGTACTCATCATGTGAAACAGGAGTCTATCTCTATCAAAATCCACGAACTTGTTTTCCTTATGCTGAAAAGGAAGGTCAAAGAAAGTGCTTTTATCTTCACTTAAGATTTTACTCTTAACAGGGATTGCGAATTCTTTTGCTACCGCTTTGCTCATTTCCAGATTATGAACTTTATTTATTTCTATATCATTCAGTGCTAAATGACTTCCATTGGGAAAGGTGACTTCCACCTTGTCAATCTTATTGTTTGCCCCAAGTCCAAAGTGCATTTTGTAATCCATAGAAGATTGAAACCCTTTTGTTGGCATGAACTGATCATAGTAGACTTCATCTCCGACAAACATTTTAACTTTTGTTCCAATGGCAAATTTATTCTCTTTTGTACCCGTAAAAGTGAATTGTATAAAGTTTTGTTTAGGCGCATTGTTTTGATATACAAAACACGGCATATTGACATTATTTACTACTAGATCAAGATCACCATCATTGTCAAGATCACCATAAGCAGAGCCATTGGAATGGCTGATTTGATCTACACCATAGTCGGAGGCATGATCTTCAAATTTTAATTTTCCTTGATTAATAAACAGGCGGTTTGGGATACGCTCCGAAGGGATAATGTCAATCAACTCTTTGTAGTTAACCTTATTGCCGACAGTCATTTTTTTCATAGTTTCCTGATTGCCTAGATAGTTGATGAAGTCTTGATCTGTCAAGTCCTTATTGATTCCATTGGCAACAAAGATGTCCCTCATTCCATCATTGTCGAAATCTGCTAGTAGTGCACCCCAACTCCAGTCACTTGCTTCTACTCCAGCAAACCTTCCTACTTCTGAAAAGGATCGATCGCCATTGTTTTTGTGCAGCATATTTCTAGTGAATTGATGGTAGTATCCATTTTCAATATTGGCAGCATATTTATCCCAATCTTCAAAAGTAGTTTTGGTCTTGATTCTTCGTTCATCATTTGGGAGCATTTCGGTAACGAATATTTCAGGTAAACCATCGTTGTCTAGGTCTGCCATATCTGCGCCCATAGAAGCAACCGAAATGGATTTCATTTGATTTTCTAAGTCTTCAGTAAATGTCCCGTCATGATTGTTAATATATAGATAGTCCTTTTCAAAAAAATCATTACATATGTATATGTCATCCCAGCCATCATTGTCTAAGTCACCCACTGTAACACCAAGGCCGAAGCCGATTTCTGAGCCATAAATTCCCGCTGCTTCGCTAATGTCGACATACTTGCCCTTATCATTTCTAAACAGTCTGTCGCCTCCCTTGAGATCTCTTTCATTTCTGATATTTATCTTAGGATTAAAAGAGCTAATGGCACGATAAGAATTGTTCAATAAGTACATGTCCAAATCTCCATCTTTATCCATGTCAAAGAAAGCACTGTGTGTAGAGTAGCCACTATCGGCCAAACCATACTCTTCTGCCGACTCCATAAATGTCCCGTCTTGGAGGTTGATAAACAGTTCATTTTTTTTGTTGTCTCCATCTACGTCGCCAGAATTGCAGACATATATATCAAGCCAACCATCTGCATTAACATCTGCCATGCAGACACCGGTAGACCAAGCACTTTTGCCTTCTACTTTTGCGGCCTTTGATTGATCTTCAAATTTCCAATCTCCCTTATTTACGAATAGTTTATTTTCTGCTAAGTTAGATGTCATATATACATCAGCCAAGCCATCGTTGTTGATGTCGCCAATAGCCACGCCACCACCGTTATAAAAATTACGGTAGGTGTAAATATTAAATTTTCTATCATAGGCCAAATCATTGGAAAAATTTATTCCAGTAGCACTAGGGTCTAAAAGTTTAAAATACTTATTATTGGAATTCTCTTTCTCTTCTGTAGTACAAGAAGTTAAGATGAATAGCAAGATGAAAGTATGCAACAGGTGGTAGGGCTTCATTTTTTTACTTTTTCCACATAAGCAAAGTTTCTTACATCTGCGTAGACTTTCATCTCATCGATATCTTTATAGACTCTGATCATGAGTGGACCTATGGTTTTATAGTGCAAGTGCTTTCCATTAGGTGCTTCTTTTTTATCCAAGGTGGTATTGTATTTTTTCTCAAAAAATTGGATCGTCTGTTGGTATAACTTTTCTTGATTGAGTTCTTTTGCATTCCATGGAGCCCAAGCGTTGAAATAGAAAATGAAAGGCATTTCGGAGATGACATCTTTTTCAAACTCAGGATAGAAGTTTACGATTACTTTTGGATCAAAGTTTAAGGAATCAACATACATGACCATGTTGCCAATTGTCCCATGGCCTGTTTTGCCTTTTTGGTTAAGGTCCCAACAATGGTCTAAAAAATCCTGTCGTTCCATACCGAAATAAAGCCCCATGACAATGTCATCCAACCCTTCATCATATTTATCAAATGCCTTTCCATTATTAGTACATGAAAAAAGGGCAGCTATGCATAGCAATGATAAAATACTTATATATATTCTCATTCTCTTATATGTTTGTTTCAATTGATTTTGTAGGTACTTGCTTTGTCGTTATTCTTCAAGACCAGTAGGTATTTTTCACCTTTTAAATTCAGGGCTAAGATATCTCTAATTTGTCCTTTTTCGAAGAAACCGCTGTCTTCAAAGCTTAAATACTTAAAACTTCCTTTGGTGTCGTTAATTAGGACACACCCAAATGATGCAGCATTGATTCCATACTCTGGCTTGGCTTCATATTGGTTGCCGCCTATGACTAGATCCATATATCCATCATTATTCAGATCAATAGGGCAGACTGTTTTCATTTCTGAGTATTGGACCTCTTCAGGCAATGGCCTAAACTCATAGGAATTGTCTGCCTGCTGCATGAATATGCCTGATCTCCATTCGTTTACAGTATATATTTGGGCATTTATCTCTCCCGTCTTATCTCCAAACAACTCTTCCATACTGATCTGGGCATAGTCGGCATACTTTAGGGATTTCTTTTTTAGTTTAGGCATTTGCATCAGCAATTCGTCTTTTAGATGAATAGGGTAGTGCTTCCCCTCTTTTTGCATACAATAGATGATGTCTGTACGACCATTTTTATCAAAGTCAGCAACAAATACATACATCTCTCCTTTAGTCATATTATATAGTCTATTATTTAGACCCACATTGCAAGCTATAATGTCTTGGGTTCCATTATTATCAATATCCACCAATTGAATATCTTGCCACATACCAGCTGTATGCGCTATACTCGGATATGAAATACTAGAGATTACTTTTTCGTCTTTTGTAGGAGTGTAGAATTTCAATGGGCCAAACGAAGGAGCAAGAATGATTTCTTTTTTATCTCCATCATTAAATTCTAGATCCTTAAACATGCCCATCTCACGGAGTGGTATACTCATGGCTTTATTATAGGTATAGCCTTTTTTATCTTTTCTGAAGATCATCCCATCTGCAAGTTCACCATATGCCCCTACTTTCATACTCGGAAAAGCTACCATAGCCTCAGCTCCATGGTCGTCGATGTCTAGTTGGCAAATACCTACACTAGACATTTGAGCACGGAGTGTATTGGGAGTGAATTTATTATTTTGATTTATCAAGATGATATCTTCCAGTGTCTTACTTTTTTTGGAGTATTGAAAACCTCCATTTATGAGTATGACATCTTTCGAGCCATCGTTATTTATATCTTTGATTTGCACCTTGTCGGCAAAAATTTTAGACTTATCTTCTGTCAATGATTTTTTGATAAGTTGCTTTCCCGTATTTTCAAAGTACTGTACCCCGTTCTTAGCATAGCCAGCTATGATAAGATCTATATCACCATCATTGTCCATGTCTCCCAGCTCACCATGAGGACCAGCATTGGAGAGTTTCATTGGGATCATTCTGTTTCTGTCAAAATCTGCGAATGCGATTTGATTATGCTTATAATCAATTATTCCCTCCACTTTTTTTAGCAATGCTTGTTCTTTTTTGGAGATACTATTTGTCTGTATGTTTTTGGCTTCTTTTATATGGAATAGATAGGTCGAATCTGCACTTAAGTTGTGGTAAGAACTTTGTTGTTGATTTGGCCATATGATATGTAGGGAGTCTATTATGGTATGCATACCTAAGCCAATAATGAGGTCATGACTTACGCATGATTGATAGCCCCTCATCGGATGATTTTCTATCATCCGCATACCTTGCTGATGGTATAATTTCAACTTTGCGCCAATCGCATTTATATTTTTTTCTGATCCTTGGAGTTTTACTTTTAGAAAGTGATTATGGATAGTAGTGTTTTTATATACTGTCGCTGGTGCATTGATATTATTGATGACCAGATCAAGATCTCCGTCATTGTCCAAATCAGCATATGCAGATCCATTCGAAAATCCTTTTGAATTAGGGGGATGACTTTTTACGAATTTGTTTTCTTCATTTTGATGAAAAAAGTAATTGGACACTGGATCCGAGGGGAATGCATTCATCATAGTAAGGATTACATCTTCCTGTTTATCCTTTAGCATTTTTGTGATCTGCTGAGGGCTGTAAAAATTAACATGATCTTGATCCAGCAGATCCTTAAATATTCCATTGGCTACAAAGATATCCTTGAGTCCATCGTTGTCAAAGTCGGCCATGAGTGCGCCCCAACTCCAGTCGGTAGCCTCTACACCGTGATAGCGACCGAGCTCTTTATATTGGGGGAGATTGTTCTGTACACCTGCATGATACTGTAGTACATTTCTCCCATATTGTCTATGATACCCTTTGCTTTCATTGAGCTTTACTTTATCATAGGAGTCAAAAACAGTTTTTGATTTATACCTTTCTAGTTGCTCCGGGAGCATCTCTGTTACAAAAATTTCTGGCTTACCATCATTGTTCAAGTCGGCAATATCAGCGCCCATAGAGCCGGTACTCAATTCGGAAAAAACCGCTTCACTGCTCTCCTTAAAAGTGCCATCTTGATTATTGATATAGAGGTAATCTTTTTCAAAAAAATCATTACTGACAAAGATGTCATCCCAGCCATCTTCATTCAAGTCCGATATGCTTACGCCCAAGCCAAAACCAATTGCACTGGTGTAGATGCCTGCCTCTTGGGATACATCTACAAATTTTATTTCACCCGTTTCTACTTCTAGATTTTTGAGCAGTTTGTTTCCTCCTTCCGAGTCTGGTCTCAGTCGTTGATCTTCTATGATGTCATATGCACCGACAGATCTTATACTGTTGTTGAGCAGGTAGCAATCCAAATCGCCGTCTTTGTCGTAATCAAAAAATGCAGAGTGAATGGACAGCCCAGTGAAGTCCAATCCAAACTCTTTGGACATATCCGTGAAGCCCAAATTCCCATCGTTAATAAAAAATTGATTAAACCTATTTGGGGAGTTCGGGTCTCCTGATTTGCATACATATATATCGAGATGGCCATCATGATTTATATCTACAAATGATACGCCTGTAGACCATACATCTTTGCACTCGACTTGCGCCGCTTGGCTTATATCTTCAAACTCTAAATTTCCTTTATTGAGATACAGCTTATTTTCTACCAGATTGCCCGATAGATATATGTCCACGAGACCATCATTATTGATGTCTCCAAGTGCAACTCCGCCACCATTCAGGAAATTTTTGAAAGTATATGGATTATATTCTTCGGTAAAAGTAAGTTGATTGTTGAAGTCAATATTGGAGGCGGCAGAATCAACACTCTTGAAAATAAAGTGATGCTCCGACACAGCAGTTTCACATGAGCACAATAAAATTATAGAAATAAAAAAGAGAATTCTCATAGATTGACGCAAATGAAATAAAACACAAAATATGTAAAATAGCTGTTTAAACCTATGCAGCTCCAATATGTGTAAATCATCTCATAGTCAAAGTTCCAGACAAGCGATAGTAACGGTACGAATCAAAGCATATACCTAGTAGGCTAAGGATGAATGCAGGATGAGCGAGCGAGCGAATACAAATGAAGACTATAGCATACAGGTCTATGTGAAGGTGAGTAGGAGTGTATAGCGCGGTGCCGCCTCTTTGCGGCATGGCACATAAATAATTTACACATCCCTGGGGGGAATACTTTAAATCTGATCATGACAATCTATATACGATTTGTATTTATTTGGGGGTGCCACTGATACGTCACCGAAGGGGGTGCCGATCAGTGTCGGGTCGTCCGTTTGTATTCAGCAGTCTACCAGCCTGTAGGCTTAGGTCTTCTCAGCATCTGCTCCCGAATACTCGGGGATCAGCTACTGCTCATCCCAGCCTACTAGGCAGCTATCCTACTTCATATCACTTCCACCCCTCACCCAAGGCAAATTTGAGGCTTGGGAGGAAAGTGGGCGAATAAAGATGGAAAAAATGTAAATGTATTGTTAGAAGTTCTGTTTCTCTCCTTTTGGCCCATTTTGATTATCTATAAAATAGGAAAAGGTAGATTATAAGTTGATAACCAGTATATTAAGGCCCTATACAGGTTCAGTATAAAAATTGGCTATTTACCCTAATGCGTATCTTTAATTTGTCATAGTGTAATAATAACACAAAGATATACGTATTTTCTACACTAAGTTTTTAATTTCCTTTGACGTTTATTTAACATATAGGGAAATGAATTGTATTTTCGGGATGTATTACTTTCGTTAAAAATTATTTTCGAAATATTTTTTTACTTTAAAATTGACATTTCAAATGAAAAAACAAATTACAAAATGGCTTTTGCTATCATGTTTTGTCATGATTGGGGTCGCTGGTTTTGCTCAAAAATCAGTAAGCGGTATCATCACTGATGCTGACAATGGAGAACCCCTGATCGGTGCAAGCATCTTAGCAAAAGGAACAACAGTAGGTACTATTACGGATATTGATGGATCCTACTCACTCAATGTTCCAGAAGGAACAGAGGCAATTGTCGTTTCTTACACAGGCTACTCAGACCAAGAAATTCTTATTGGAGACCGTACAACTATAGATGTTGGTCTTGGAGCAGGAACTATACTTGATGAGGTAGTGGTTGTAGGTTACGGTACGCAGAAATCTAAAGAAATCACAGGTTCTGTTGCTTCTGTCGGAGAAGAGGACTTTAATGTTGGTAACGTTACTTCTGCAGCTCAATTGCTTCAAGGAAAAGTTGCTGGTCTTACTATCTCTAAAGGAAATGGTGATCCAAACGGTTCACTTGGAATTAGACTTAGAGGTCTTTCAACTATTGGTGCTCAAGCAGAACCATTAGTGGTTCTTGATGGGGTACCTGGTGCTTCTCTTTCTAACATTGATCCTCAAGATATTGCATCTATTGATGTATTGAAGGATGGATCCGCAGCAGCTATTTATGGAACAAGAGGATCTTCAGGTGTAATCATCGTGACTACTAAGAAAGGATCTAAAGGCAATGCAAAAATAACTTATAGTGGGTATGGTTCTTCTGAATCTATCGCTAGAACTCCAGCGATTGCTACAGCTCAAGAGTTTAGAGATGCTGGTGGAAATGATGCAGGTGCATCAACAGATTGGTACAAAGAGATTTCTCAAACAGCTTTATCGCAATCACATAATATCGCATTATCAGGTGGTTCAAATAATACAAACTATAGAGTTGCTTTTAATTATCGTGATCAAGCTGGTGTGGTTAAGAATACAGGCTTTAATCAGTTGAATACGAATGTTTCTATCAACCAAAAAGCACTAGATAATAAGTTGAACTTAGGTGTTAACCTTATTGTGACTGATAGAAATTCACAGCTTGGTTTGCCAGAAGCATTTAGATATGCTACTACGTTTAATCCAACATCTGCTGTATTTAATGATGATGGAACATATAATAATCCAAGTGGATTTGATGTATTTAACCCAGTAGCTATGGTTGAACTTGGAGAACTTAACCAAGAAAGAACTGAAATATTAGCAAACATGACTGCTTCATATAATATCACACCTGCATTGAAGGTGACTGGTACTTATGCAAAGCAAAAGAAGGATACGGATGTATCTGAATACTACCCAAGTAATTTGGTGTACAGAAATGGTCAAAGAACAGGTACTGCACGTAGAGCGAATGTGAAAACTTCAAACGACCTATATGAAGGAACACTTCAATATATTGGTGAAGCAGGAAATCTAAATTATACATTGTTAGCAGGAACATCTTTCCAAAAGTTTAATTCTGGCGGATTCATAGGTGATAACGCTGATTTTCTTTTAGATTTTAATGGTTCAAATCAATTAGGAGATGGTGCTGACAAAAATGATGGTTCTGCACTTTTAGGTTCTTTCGGTAACTTTTACAGATTGCAAGCACAGTTTGGTAGAGTAAACTTTAATATCGACGATACTTACTTTGTGTCTGCAAGTGTAAGAAGAGAAGGTTCAGATAGATTTGGTGAGGCTAACAGATATGGAGTTTTCCCTGCCGTAAGTGCTGGTGTAAACTTGGCAAAATTAGCTAATCTAGAAAATGTTGACAACCTGAAGCTTAGAGTTGGATATGGTGTGACGGGAAACCTTCCTAGTGAGAACTATTTATTTGAATCAGTTTTCGTTCAAGGACCTCAGTTCTTCTTCAATGGAGGATTTGTTCCATCATATGGACCACTTAGAAATGCTAACCCAGATTTGAAATGGGAAACGAAGAAAGAATTGAACTTAGGTTTCGATTTCGCACTTTTAGATTCAAAATTGAATGGTTCACTTGATGTGTTTAACAGAAAGACGGAAGATCTTATCTTGAATACACCTGTACCTGTACCTCCGAATTTAGCTGCATTTACATGGAAAAATGTTGCTTCTCTTACTACAAACGGGGTAGAGCTACTGCTTAATTATGACGTTGTTAATAATGAAAACTTTTCTTACTCTCCAACTTTGATATTTACTACTTACAAAACAATCTTGGATACATACTTGGAAGATACTCCTTCGCAGTTTATTACAAATCTTGGTGCTCCGGGTCAAAACCTTGTGGGTTTAGGTTTGAACTTACTTGAAGAAGGTAAAGAATTGGGTCAAATAGTGGCACCTGAATTTGCTAGACTTGATGATTTAGGAAATGCATTGTTTATAGATCAAAGCACTGGTGAAGCAATTGAAAAGACTGCTTTGGAATCTGAAGATTGGATAATAGTAGGTAATGGACTTCCAGATTTTGAATTGTCTCTTAATAATACATTTACTATTGGCAATTTTGATTTAAACCTATTTTTTAGAGGTGCATTTGGACATAGCTTAGTAAATACTTATAGAGCATTTTATGAAGCGTTTCCTGATAATGCAGGAGCTAACTTCGTTAGAACAGATAAAGCAACTGAAGGCTTAAAAGCAGCTTCTTATAGTTCTGAGCATGTTGAAGATGCAAGTTTCGTTAAACTTGATAATGCTTCTTTGGGTTATACTTTTGATACTGCAAGTTCAAAAATCGGTTCATGTCGTTTATACCTTGCTGGTCAAAACCTTTTCACAATTACAGGATATACAGGTGTAGATCCTGATGTAAGATTAGGTGATCCTGGATCAACAGATAATGGTAGAAGAGTAAATGGTGATATCTTTGGATTGGAAGGAGCTCCTTTAAATATATTAGCACCAGGTATAGATAGAAGAAATACATACTTCTCTACGAGAACTGTTACTTTAGGACTAAACATATCTTTCTAAATCAAAAAATATAAAATTGAAAATAAATGAAATATATAAATAAAATATTGTTTATCACCTTGGCTATGTTAGCCATGCACTCTTGCTCGGATCTTGAGCCAGAGTTTGGAGATGTGATTCCAGAAAGTGAATACTTCGCAAATGAAGCTGCGTTTGTTTCTGCTTTGGGTTCAGCATATACAAATCTATATGGTTTTATGAACCATGGACAACTCTTCTCACTTGATGTAACATCATCTGATGAGGCTGCAATTACTCACAAAGGACCGGATTGGGAAGATGGTGGAACATGGTTGAGAATGCACAGACATACATTTTCTGATACTGAAGGTGTTTTTGGTAATGTATGGAATTTTTGTTACGGTGGAATTAGTACTTGTAATAGGCTGATTGCAACTTTTGAAAACGCAGGTGGAGCTGATTCAGCTGCATTTATTTCTGAGTTGAAAGTTTTGAGAGCTTATTACCATTTAGTGATTCTTGACGTTTTTGGTAATGCACCAATTTTGGACACTTTTGATGTTCCAGAAGGTTTCAAACCAACTACAGTATCTAGATCTGAATTATATGCTTGGGTTGAAAATGAATTCACAACTAATGTTCCTGAATTACCGAAGGAAAATTCAAGTGCTACTTATGGTAGAGTTAACTATTACGCTGGACAAGCAATGATGGCTAGCTTATACTTAAACGCTGAAGTATACACTGGTACTGCTCAATGGGACAAATGTGTTGCTGCTTGTGATGAAGTTATCAACGCTAATGCATTTTCTTTAGAAGGAAACTACTTTGCCAACTTTGCGGTTGACAATGCAGGTTCTTCTGAAAACATCTGGGTAATTCCTTACGATGGTGTTAATGCAGGTGGATTTAATCTAGTACAGATGACGCTTCACTATGAATCACAACAAACTTTTGAGTTAGTTGATCAGCCATGGAATGGATACTGTGTACTCGCTGATTTCTACAACGCATATGAAGAAGAAGATGTTAGATTGACTGGTGGTTCAAGAGCTTACGGTGTAATGTTGTCTGGTCCTCAGTATTCTTCTAGTGGAGTTTTATTGGAAGATGGTGCTGATTCATGGTACCCGGATAACGCTTTTGAAGGTAATGAAAGAGCAATTGTATTTAATCCAGAAATTAACGAATTAGCTCCAGGTGCTTATAGAGATGGTGGAGCAAGATTGTCTAAGTATGAATATGAAATAGGTTCTGTTAATAGTATGAGTAATGATTTTGCAATATTCAGATATGGTGAAATCTTACTAAACAAAGCGGAAGCTATGTGGAGAATGAATAATGGTTCAGGTCCTGCTTTGGATATGGTAAATATGATCCGTAGTCGTGCTGGATTGGATGGTTTCGCGGCCTTAACTGCTGAAGACTTCCTTGCTGAAAGAGGTAGAGAACTTTGTTTTGAAGCTAAGAGAAGACCAGATCTTATTAGATTTGGAAAGTGGAATGATGCATGGTGGGAAAAAGGCGCTTCTGAGCCTTTCAGATCGATCATGCCTATTCCAGCTGATCAAATTTCTTTAAATAGTAACTTGGTGCAAAATCCAGGCTACTAATACTAGACTTAAAATACTTTTTACTAAGGTCATCCTCTTTGAGGGTGGCCTTTTTTTATTGATCGTTTACTTTTAGAGGATAAGAGTTGGAGCTAAAATTTTTCTTAAATAGAGATTTTGACTATATTAGATTAATAATCATCGAAACTACTGTGATAACTAGACTGTTTTTTCTTTTCTTTTTTACTGCCGCTTTTCAGCATCTACTATTTGCTGAAGAAGGAGTGAATGTTATAGAAATCCGTTACGAAGTATTTGTCGAAAACACGGATAGCATTGGTAGTTACAAGTATAAACTCCCTTACGAGACTTATCATGTGGTAAGTCCAGACAAGATATTGACCTTGAATAAATATGCTGCCGATATTGATGAGGTTCATATGTTTGATTTGAATGAAGATATTGATTACCGATTATATTTTTTGCAAGAGGCGGAGAATCTAGCAGCACAAAGTCCCATTCAAAGAATACCCACTTTAGTGACCAATAGCAATGATGAAAAATTATATCAGATAGGGGGGATGCTGTGCAAGCGATATGAAATTGTCTATAAAAATTCTACAATTGAAATTTATACCACAGATACTTTTGGGGTGAACTTTACTCCTTTTACTCAAGTTAGTGGCTATGCGATGCAATACTCGTTTATTGATGAGGTATATGGTCGTGTTACTTATGTAGCAAGATCTATTTCACCTAGTATAGTTGATCCTGCGATTTATAGTTTGAACGGATATAAAATTACAGATGAAGTTTTTCCGGAAGATATTCGTGGTTCCTTTGACGAAGTTATTGTAGCACAGGAATCTTCTGCCTTGTTCAAGTTGAACAAAAAACAGATCTCTTATTCTTTCAAACTAACGGATAAAACAAAGATAGATGAACAGACAAATAAGGATAGTTTGGTTGTCTTTGCCATGTGTGGTCATCATAAGTACAGCGGATTGGAAAAGGAGCTGTTGTCTAGCCTAATCCAATCCGTCAATAACAAACGAGTGAAATTTTACTTCTTTGCATTGAGGTCTAGCTATTCAAAAAGTGAGCTGGCGGAGCTACAGGATTTGGGCTTTGAAGTAGCTTTTTTTAAAGATGTATTTTTATCAAAATTCAAAATAGAATACTATCCTACTTATATCTTATTGGATAAGAATAGAAAAGTGATCAAGTACAAGATTGGCACCAATTCAAGTATGCTTTCCTCTTTTACCAATAAGATCCTAGAACTGAATAAATTTTAAGATTCTAGTATGGACTTGATATCAGCAGGGGAGTAGTTGATGGATTTTAGTGTTTTTTGATCTGTTGTCCTAAATAGTAAATACTTATCTCCTTCTTTTCGGAAACTGCAATCTTCTCCTTTGTTTTCTTTATAATGCTTTATAGAAGCTTCTACCTCTTCCATATTGTTGCAGGCTTTACTCATATTAGAACGTTGAACTTCTTCAAAAAGCTTGACAAATTTGTCTCCAAGCCCAAATTCTAATACGGCACCAGATAAGACGTACTGGATGTCACAGAGCGCATCTGCTACTTCAACAAGGTCATTGTTTGCAATAGCCTCTTTAAGCTCGTCTAGCTCCTCCGCAATAAGGCTAACTCTAAGGTCTGCTCTCTCTTTTGACGGAATAGTTGGTTCTGAAAGTATAGGATGCTTGAAGGTAGTATGGAATTCCGCAACCTGATTGAGGCTATCTATTTTTTGCATAGGTGCTTTATCTATCTTAATTGATGACATAGTTCTCTTTTTGCCAAAAATAGAAAAAAATACGCATTCCTCATTAGATTAAAAAGAGCAATACAGAAAGAACATTACGTCAAGACCTTTGTGTTTTACAATACAAGAGGAGCCCAAAGAGTAGTAAGCTTAGAATATGGCATATACACAACCTACATGCAAGCCAACAATATTATAACGTTGATTGATAGGATTTCTATTAGAAGAAAAGGATAGAGTATTATATGTAAAACGTGGACCAATATAGACTTCTGAATGGGTAGATAATTGTTTTTTTAGAAAAGCACCACCAAAGAATCCAAGGCCTACAGAATTTTTAAATAATTTCTGATCACCGTTAAGATCTGCAAACTCATTCTCAGTGCTTAATATTTTTCCACTCGTTTTTTGCAAGAAGTTGAATTTTATACCTCCTTCAATATCTAGTGACATATTATTAAAAGCAAAGGTATATCCAATGGCAACAGGCAAGCTAAATTCATGCAGTTGGTAATGCACTTTTGATTTGCTAGAGATTTTAGTTTCGATAACTGTGTCATCCCATGTTGTGGTCATTGTATCTCCAGCTGCATTGATGGTCACTTCAGTTATACCTAATATGGTGTCTAGCTGAATTTTGATATCAGTAAAATTCAATTGCTCTGTAATTCTTGTATAGGATAGACCTGGTTTGATATACAAGCCAGTAACTTGATTTTTAAATTGTAAAGATAAAGACGCATTTATACCTTCTATAGAGTTTTCGTTCTCTAGTCTGTTTTCGTAAATCGAGCGAAAATCTTCATCATCTAGTTGTAGAGACTTTAGCGGTATTGAATATCCAACTTCTGGTATAATAGACATATGCCATAGTCGATTACCAAACTTAGGGCAGTCTTTAACCTTGTCTGCTAAATTAAGTGGTCGACTTTCTGGAAGCTCATTCATAAGCGTCGGAAGAAAATTGATGTTTTCATTTGACCTTTTAGCGATGCTATTGTTTGAACTGTTGCCCGTACTTAAGTTTGTTTTTTGTAGACTGGTATTCTGTGCGATTATTTTCCGTTGAACGTGAACGTCTGATGTCTTTTGAGCTACGGCTACAGGTATGATGGATTTTTCTTCTTTGGTATTAGAAGTAGGAGTATAGCTTGCAGCTTTGTAAGATTCAGTGGTATTTTTGTTTGTTGTTTTCGGAGTTTCTTTTTTGGAGTCCGTTAATCTTACTTTTTGGATTATTTTTGTTTCTGTTGCAATGGGCTCAGATGTATTTTTAATTGGAGTCTTTATCTCTTTCTCTACAGTGGAAAGGACATTACTGCTACTGCTATTTAGTTTGCTGTTAGGTGTATTGGTTGATATAATTTCAGTTGTATTTATTGGAGTTGATCTTTCTGCTGTGATATTAGATGGATAGATGAAATATGCGATTGCTGCAATGCAGAACAAAGTAGCAGACGCGGAGAAAAATAAATTTCTATATGATGATCTTGGCTGAGGTGCCAAATCAAGTCCAGCCAATAGTCGATCCATATCGACCGCTCCTTTGGAGTTATCGGTGTGGGTTTTTATTCTATTTTCAAAATCAAAAATATTCATATTAGCCTTGTTGTACTTGAATAAACAAATTTTCCATTATTCTAAAATCTCTTTCTTCCATCTTTCTCAGTCTTACGATGAGTTTTTCTCTTGCTCTTGCCAATTGAGATCTAGAGGTAGATTCTTTTATGCCTAGCATTTCTGCTATTTCCTTGTGATGGTATCCTTCTAGGACAAACAACTTGAAGATGATAGCGCAAGATTCAGGAAGCCCTTCGACGACCTTTAGCAAATCTTCTTCATTGATCTTTGAGACAGCATCAGGTATATCTGTAGTAACATGTAGAACTTGTTCCATCTCATGGATATAGAGCTCTCCTTTCATTTTTTTCCTAACACCTAGGGCGCAATTAACAGCAATGCGCTTTATCCATCCATCAAATGATCCCTTATAGGCAAATTTATCGATGTACTTAAAAGTGTTAAGAAAACATTCTTGTAATGCATCGTGTGCTAAATCAGGATCGTATACATATCGTTTACATATATTTATTAAAATCGGGGCGTATCTTCGGACGAGTGCTTCTTGGCACTTCTTGTCTTTATTTTGACATCCTTGTATGATACTATCGAGTTTCAAAAAATAAAATGTGTTTTTTTATTTCAAAGCAATAATAAAAGATACAAAACAGGAAGGAGAAAATCTCCTTCCGTTAAAAATTATATTAAATTTTATTAATAGCCGTCATATTCAATTTTGTTAGAATTCTACTACCAAGAATTCTAAGACGCATCCCTCTGCATCTTTATAGGCAACATAGTGTGAACCTACACCAAGCTTTCCTTCTGTATTTTCATTACTCACTAAGATGTATTCTTGATTTTCCTTTTTGTAAATATCAATAGTGCAATCAAGACAATCTTGAGCAGTAATATCTGTCGTAATTTGACCATCCAAGCAGGTATCACATGAAGGTGCAACACTTGAGGATACAATAAATGAAGATACGTCTATAGCTTCATTTGTATAGGTTTGTGTCGATTCGCAACCATTGTTTAGATCAGTCATTGTGATGCTGTACGTATCCTCAGTGAAATCAAATACGGTATAAGATCCAAAATTATCTGGTGATAGCGAGGTGTTATAGAGTCCGAATATCTCTGTTTCAAAATTGCCATTTGGAAAGGTGGAAAGCGAGATGTATTGTGTCAAACCTTCACAGGAGAATTCCGCTTCAAAGACAGGAGCTCCAATGTCTTGCACTACAAGGAACTCAAAATTTTGCTCACAACCAGAAGCTGTAGAGGCAACAGTGAGTGTATATATTCCAGGTGTTGATGTTTCCAGTAATTGCTGGTTACTGATACTGCTTCCATTACTATCATTCCAAGAATAAGTAAGGTTAGGAAGTGTTTCATTAAAACCAATGAGCACAACATTTTGACTACATGAAAGGGTATAGGTTCCAGATAAATTGGGTAGATCTAATCCCGCTTCTGGAACAGTCACCTGACCTTCGATTTGACAATTGTTTGCATCAGTTATAGTCATAGCATAGGTACCAGGCGCAAGGCCATCTATAGTACTTTCGCCATTGATAGGTTGTCCATTGGGGTCAGACCAAGTGAATGTATAAGGAGCCTGTCCATTGGAAGCGATTATGGTAATTGCTCCTCCTTCTCCAGAGTTACAATCTACCTCTGTAATGTCGAAAGTCCATGCTAGGTAGCTGATTTCTGATTGCACATTAGTGCTTAATACTTGCTCGCAATCTGTACCATTTTCTACTACGGTTACGGAATAGTTACCTGTGGTAGCCTCTGGGATGGTATTACCCGTAGCACCATTGGACCATATGTAAGCATATGTGCCTGTACCATCTACCAATATGCTTATAGAGGCCGTGCTGTCACATACTGTTCCTTGATCGACAATTATTTCTGCTTCAAATTCACAATCAGAACAAGTCTCTAGTTGTACAGATGCTATTAGATTGTCATCATCTAGAGTGACAATTTGAATGGCCCCACCTGTATTAGTATTTAAATTTTTACCGAAAATTTCTACATCTCCAGTATAGCAAGTATGGTATTCAAAGTTGCCATCACGGTCTGTTACGACTATATCAAGGAGGTTGTCTCCGGTGATAACAGCTGCAGAATTACCTAGTGGTATGCCATTGCAAAGAACCTTTCCTGTTATTGTTTTACGGTCAATAGAAAACAGCGTAATAGGATCTAATTTCACATCATTACTAAATGGGCCAATCTCAGTGACGTAATTGGCTGCTTCACCGCAATCCGTTCTACCAGATATCTTTAAAGTAAGGGTTTCATTTTTTGGAATTTTTCCACTGACTACACCATTACATGCGTAGCCTTGTCCTGTACCTAGGTTGCCAGCACAAATAGTCACCTGGACATCATTGGCTGGAGTACCATCATCATTAAATATATTTACACAAAACGTTATTAAAGGGAATGGAACATCACAGTTCCAGAAGCTAAAGTGACTTACTTCACCTACATATTGATCACCTTGTCTAGTGGCGTTTCCTTCTTCTATCCAGATTCCTCGCTCTTCATCAAAGTGCCATAGTGGAATGCTTTCAGGCGCGGCTGAAATATCTTTATCTGCTAAAGGAAAAGAAATCTTGGCTGTGTTTCCTGGCGAGAGATTTAGCTCTTCTCCATTGCCTCCTCTCAATTCTACCGCCACCATACCATACGTGCCAAGCACAACAGTTCTATTGTCTTGATCGCTAGCAACAAGTCCACCGGGCATCTTGTCCGAAAGGTTGGGGTCATCTGCAGCTAAGCGCTTGGCGGTGACATATACCTTACCAGTATATGCCTCACCAAGTGCGGTACTTATAGAGTTAGGATTGAACTCAATAGTACCACCTCTCTCTATTTGAATTGTGGCTCCAGCAGATGCCTCAAATGTCTTATCTAAAGACAAAGCCATCATTTGAATATAACTTCGATTGAGACCAGGGCCTGGGTATATAAAGTCGGATCCAAGTATGAAACCATCTTTTTCTGCTTTGATATAAGTTCCTTGAGGATCAAGATCAACAGATTCGAAATGAAATAGACCGTCACTATCGCTTTCTACGATTTGGCCAGCAATGATAATAGAGGCATTAGCAATGGGCACGTTCTCTTCGGTATACACTAGTCCAGCTACTTCTCCCAATTCAGTCGTATGGTTGATAATAGTCCCTATTTGAGTTTGACTTATTATCGAGTCCGTTTCTTCATAGCTATCCTTGTGGCATCCAGTCAGGATAGCAACAGTCATAGCGAGAATTAAGTATTTAGAATAATGCATTGGTTTAAATTTTAGCTTTATAAGTTTGCTGAGGCCGTGGTCTCTTACCGTGTAATTTTAGTTTATTAGCGTTTTCAGATGTTAGATAGACAAGGATAGAAAAACGCTGCACACCAGCATGATTTTTATTGATTTTATGACCTTTTGTATTTGTAATCTATATAATTGCCTGCTTTTGCTGATTTTCTACTAATTTTTCTTTTCTTTAAAAATGGCCACATTAGATCGAAAATTGAATACCTACGGGTTGACTATGATAGCTGTAGGAGCTTGTATAGGTTCTGGAATATTTGCCAGTCCTGGACAAATCGCAGAGAGTGTACCTCATCATTTATTAGTCATCTTTGCATGGTTATTAGGTGGCTTGATAGCACTTACTGGCGCCTTGACCTTAGCAGAGTTGGGCTCCTTATTTCCAAAGGCGGGTGGAGTATATGTCTATCTCAAAGAAGCATTCGGGGATTTGGTTGGATTTTTATATGGCTGGGTGATCCTTCTGGTAATTAACACGGGTGCTCTAGCTGCCTTAGGAATGATATTGGCGGAGTATCTCACCAATTTTTTTCCGATGGGACCTACTTTAAAGGTTTTGACTGCCATCATAGCTATAGTAGTGCTGACTATCATTAATGTTACAGGAGTGCATACCAGTCAGATTTTTACCAATCTATTCACGGGGATAAAGTTAGCCGCCATTGCAGGTCTTATCGTTCTAGGCTTTGTGTACGCAGACCCTGCTGTAGTGCCTACCGATTATTCTTTTAGCACTATTCCAGGGAATGTGTTTGAAGGCATGATGGCTGCACTCATTGGGGTGCTTTGGGCCATGGGAGGCTGGCATCATACCTCTTATCTGTCTGGTGAAGCTGTGGACCCTAAAAAGAGCGTACCTCGTGCTATGATTTATGGTGTTTCTATAGTTACCGTTACTTATATTTTAGTCAATATAGCTTATATGAATCTGCTTAGTTTAGAAGCTGTGGCGGCTACCGATACTGTAGCGGCGGATGCAGTGCGCGACTTGATTCCATATGGTGGGAAGGTAGTAGCCTGCTTTATTGCTATATCGATTTTTGGAACCATTGGCATTTATACGATGTCTGCGCCTCGTATTTATTACGCAATGGCAAAAGATGGTGTATTTTTTCAATTTCTAGCTGACATACACCCCAAATTTAAGACACCATACAAGGCTATGATAATGCAATCAGTTTGGGCTATTGTTTTATTATTGGTTTGGGGTACTTTCCGTAATCTTATAAAGTATGTGGTCTTTATGGATATTGCTTTTATGGGTCTAGCAGGAATTGCTTTATTCGTATTTCGCAGTAAGCTAAAAGATATAGAAAGACCCATAAAGGTGCCACTTTATCCATTCGTTCCGGGTTTATTTGTGTTGATCTCATTTTTGTTTGTGGCCAGTACTTTATATACGGAGCCTAAGCAGTCTATTGCAGGTCTTGCTGTATTAGCACTTGGAGTAGTAGCTTATTTTTTATACAATGGATCCAAGAATAAATAAAAAAAGAGGCAACATTTCTGCAGCCTCTTTACGGTTGTGATTTCTATTATTTTGATACTAAATTTATTTAATTTCAATGCAGACTGCCACATCTCGCACCTAAAACTCGAACTGTAATTATTTTAATTACCTATTTCAATATCTACATTGAAAAAACGAACAGTCTCGGGGAAATAAGGAAGTGTAGGGTTATCAGTAATATATGTTGCTTTAAATTTCCCTATTAATTTCCCTTCTTCTTCATTATAATCAATAATTTCTAATACATTTTCTGCATTATCATTTAGAACATAATCCAAAAACGTAATATCATAGTCTTGGATCTTATAATAAGTTCTGAACATATTCTCACTATTTTGACCAGATGTTAAATTGTAACAATCGGGTTTTACATTTTTATTAATAGGGCCAATTGAAATAAATTCAGCTGCATAATAATTATCATCATCTGGATACTTCCAATAGGTAATTAAAGTCAGCCAGAAGGCATCATCATCTTCAGAATAAGTATCTGTTGCCAATGCAGATGCCTCCCATTCTTTATTTATCTTAGTTCCTTTTGCGAATCCATCTAGTTGTAATCCTTTATCGGCGATGACAAATCCAGTTGTATTAGAAACAATGGATTCTATTTCAAAACAGCGTTCCTTGATTTCAGGTATTTCAATGTTGGTAGAGTCAGACATTTCCGTGTCGATAACATCGTTTGTTATGAGGTTTGATTTTTCACAACTAAGAAAAATACAAACTGTACTCAATAGTAAAAGTAAATATTTCATATAGGAATTTATTTTTGAAGAAAGATCTTTTCAGCATTGTAGTAACCATCTTGATTTATAGAAACAAGAAAATAGATTCCATCAAATTCTTTTACTAGTCTACCAAAAACTAATCTAATAATTAGATAACTCTAAGTTGTTAAATAATAGATTTCTGAATCCTAATTTAGCGGAAACACGAATTTAATAAAGAATGAAGTTCTATGAGAACCATTTATGTTAGTAAGACTTATACTGTACTCTTAGTTGATTAATTTGTTTGAAAAATCGAGCTTGCGATTTTCTTTCACTGAAGTTAATAAAAATTATCTTTTTATACAGGCTGTAAATAAACTTATTTTCTTGTTGATATGATTTAGCTCCACAAGTATTAATGATTAAATGGAGAAATAGGGAAGACATAAAAAAAGAGGCAACATTTCTGCAGCCTCTTCACGGTTGTATAGGATATATTGGATTAGTGGAAATTCTAATTCATGATGAAATCTTTGATCGTACTAGACTTAGTCTGTCTATTCCTAACGAGCTCCAAGTCTATGGTCATTCTTTCAAATTTGAGTTCAAATCTTTCTTGATCAAGCACCTCAGTTAGGGCTTTGGTGCTTTGATGATGAATACTCAATATGTGTCCAATGTCATTTTTGAATTCTCTCAATAAT
>CALJVI010000172.1 GCA_937974575.1 uncultured Saprospiraceae bacterium
TGCTGCATAATCCAGGCTTTTAAAAGCCTCAGCATAATCAAAATCCTTATCCATTGGATCTGACTTACCTGCATTTTGTCGTAGGATATTAAGTTTCAATTCATTAGGCCACCAGTCTCTATTAGACGTTCCGCTGCCTGCTTTACTCACTGGAGCGCCACCCAAAAATGGGCACTTGCTTGCATCTCCATTCTGATCGTGTCCTTGCATATTATTTCTATTTTTATGATTGTATAAACTAGGCTCAAAATACCCAATTGTTCGATGGTATTATAAAAAATCATTATTTAGCATCCACTTTTTTACAAATTCTTGATGTGTGTCATTTAAGCTACTTGTCACCGCCCCATTGTATACATATTCTCCAGCACAAGGATAGAGCATGGGGTGGGGGATCATCACGGCCTACGGCGTGATCAGGCTATTCGCTATATCCACAGGCCTACGCTGCATTAGTCAAGGCAGAGCCTAGCCTCATAAGCCTGCGCTCCTGTGGATGCCGCTACTATCCTTTGCTCTTGCGCTCTCCGAGCGACTCGCTTTGGGCACAAGTGCCGTCGCACTGGAGCTATTCTATTCATAATAATTGTAAAATCTATTGTTGCTCTTTATAATATTAGATACATTTATGCCTTATATAAGGGCAAAACAATACTTACATGAAGACTTTACTACCGATTATTACTTTATGCTTTCTGGTTTTCGCAGCATGTGAAGATGAGCCTCTAGTCGTATATCCAGAACTCATCACCATCAGCTGTCAAGAAGATGCAGATGCTGCCAAGCAACTTATAGGAGATGCGATATTCGATGCAGATGACCCGGAGGCTGGCTTCAGAGGAAACATCGAAATCAAAAACGCCACAGGAGGCTGCAGTCCAGTCACAGATCTTTCCTTGTTTGAAAATTATAAATTTTGGTTAGGTTCTATAGATATAGAATCGGACGCTATCACTGATCTTTCCTTCTTGAACACTGTAGAACAAATACAAGGTGGGCTTAGTATCAGAAACTGTTCTAATTTAGATAATATCGTCTTACCAAATACAGCTTTTATTAGCGACTACTTTGTATTGGATAACAATTCTAATTTACAAAGTATTGAAATTGGAACTGAACTAACGGATACCTATGATAAAATCAGTTTTGACTCCATCCACTTTACCAATAACACCAATTTGGTAGAATGGAAGCCGGGTAAATATGATATTGATTTTATAAAAGGTGCTATCATTACAGGCAACGAACAATTCACTTCTTGGTTGGCACTAGAAAGTCTTTCTTTACCGAGTAATTATATGGAACTAGAATTGTATGGCGTTACTGTAGATGATGACAATATCAATACAGATCTTGACTCTCTGATTCTGCCCAAGCGTACCATCATAAACGCACTAGCCCCAGATAATGATTACTCTTGGCTCTCAAAAGCAAAGGAGCGTTTCAGATTTGATGACGAAGGAGTCAAAATCGACAGTGTTATCCAATTTGTAATACAAGGAAATGTATCAGTAGCAGAGGTATGCTCACTCAAAGGAGTTATTACAGAAACTCCATTAGAAATCATAAGTACTCAGAACGGGAGTATGATGATCACTGAACAGACGCTCATGGATGAATGTCCGTAATCATATGCTCTGATCATACTAAAACCCGAATCAAACTCATCATACTAGTTGCGTAAGCGAAAGCTGAAGCTCGACAAAGTGGAGCGCGTAGAGGCAAGGGGTAGGAGCCAGCAGCTGCGGTAGCAGATGAGCCCGTAGGGCCGAGCTGACCAGCGAGTGGCGGATGACCCGGTCACGCATAGACGGAGGCCTTTTTGCTGGAGTCTAGGCCGTGATGACCCCGAGCCAAAACTTTAACATATACCCATCACTTAGTATACAAATAGCAGCAAGTCAATGGATTAGGAGGTAGTCGGCAAGAATGGGACTATGATATAAATATATTCTATAATTATATATGCATAAGGCTAATGAATAGACTATCTTTGTGACTTTTTAGAAGAAGTCTGGATGCAGGCTTAAATACATACACCAACAAATATGTCCTTTAAACAATTGAATCTTGTAGATCCTATCCTCAAAGCGTTGGATGAAAAAGGCTACAAGAATCCGACTCCAATACAAGAACAAGCTATACCTTATATACTAGACCGACGAGATGTGATGGGCTGTGCTCAGACTGGTTCTGGGAAGACCGCTGCTTTTGCGATTCCGATTTTGCAATTGGTATACAACAAAGAAAATGACGCAAAAGGCAAGGTGCCTATCCGTTGCTTGATCGTAACTCCGACTCGTGAGTTGGCGATACAAATAGATGAAAACTTTAAGGCCTACGCCAAGTATACGAATATCAGATCCACGGTAGTATTTGGTGGAGTAAGCCAAGGCGAACAAGTGCGTGCCATCAAAAAAGGGGTACACATCTTGACGGCTACACCTGGTAGACTTCTAGATTTGATGAATCAAGGAATCGTATCTCTATCGGACATCAAACTTTTTGTACTCGATGAGGCAGATAGAATGTTGGATATGGGATTCATACATGACATCAAGAAATTGCTGAAGGTAATTCCTGAAAAGAGACAGTCCTTGTTTTTCTCTGCTACCATGCCAGACAACATCGTCAAGCTTGCAAATGGGATCTTGAATAATCCTGTAAAGGTGGAGGTGACTCCAGTATCATCCACTGTAGATACGATCAATCAGTCGATCTATTACACAAATAAGAAACAAAAGCGTGATTTGCTATTGCACATTCTAGAGAACGAAAAAATAGAAAGTGCTCTGGTATTTACGCGTACTAAATATGGTGCCGATAAGGTTGCTAGAATGCTCACTAAAAAAGGGAGTAAGGCTGCAGCTATACATGGAGATAAGTCACAGAATAATCGCCAAAAAGCTTTGAAGCAATTCAAAGAAGGAAAGCTGCGTGTATTGGTGGCTACTGATATTGCTGCAAGAGGTATCGATATAGATAGTCTTGAGTGGGTAATCAATTTTGAGATTAGCAATATGCCAGAGACCTATGTACACCGTATCGGTAGAAGTGGCCGTGCGGGTAAGAATGGAAATGCTATATCCTTCTGCGATCATGCAGAGCGTGCTTATGTGCGTGATATCCAAAAATTGATCGGTAAGAAACTTGATGTCATAGATGGTCATCCGTTCCCGCAAAGTGCTACGGATCCTGCATTGGAGGAAAATAAAGACGGCGCTAATAAGCCAGGTCAAAAGCAAAACCACAATAGAAATAAGAATAAAAACAATAATAAAAAATTGGCTAAGCGTAAGCCGCCAAAAGCTAAATTTTCTGAAAAGAGGGCTGAAGCTGCAGAAGATAAAGGGCCTAATAAGGACAATGCTCCAAAGAAGGAGCACAAGTCAAACAAGCCTTCTGATAAGCCATTCAAGGGGCCTAAAGGCAAGGATAATAATGCCTCAAAAGCCAAAGGAAAACCTTTCAAAAAGAAGGGTGGCAAGAAGGGAATGCCTGAAGGTCTGAAAAAGAAAATGATGTGGCCTTTGGATTAATTCCGACAGGTCTAGTTCATAAGAATCTAATAAAAAATAATCCTAGCTCTTGATTGAGTTAGGATTTTTTTTTGCTTAATGCTGAGACAATTAGTTGGCTATATCACCAAGCCTATGTGTAAACATTTATAGTTTGTGGGCTATTCCAGTTTGCCATATATAGAACTTTTCTTTTTGTGTAGATAGGCGTGAAGCATTAGTGAAATCTGCGTCTAGCCCAGTGCTAAATTCTAGTTTTCCTATATTAAAACGAATGCGGCTTGCACAATATGCAATTACTGGAGCTTGGGCTCTTCGTTTGAATTTGAGTGCCGTCTGCTCTCCATTTATAAAGCTTTCACCATAATCCGAGATGGAACTTAAAACCACTCTAGCACCTGCACCCAAAGCAAATGACCAGCGTGATTTGGCGCCAAATGCAATACTAGGTAAAGCACTAACATGGATACTATAACTTGTATTGACACCAAAGAATGCGCCAAGGGATGCTCCATTAGCATCATTAAATATAGTAGGCTGATCATAGTATCTGCTGCGTTGGATATCCAACTTAGATCGTAGATAGAATTGATTTTTGAGCTGTGATTGATAGGATACTCCAAGGCCAAATCCACCGACAAGAACTTTAGCATCTTGTGAATCATACCATAAAATAGGGTAGTGGCCTAAGTTTGAATCCCCAGAAGGATATACTTCATTGACGTGAACATGCAAGTTGAATTTTTGAATAGCACGCTCATTTTGACCCGTTACAAGTAGGTATAAAAATAGAACAAGAATCGATGTACTTATTAATTTCATCTTATTGTGCTTTAATAAAAATGTCCGTGTCACTTAGTTCTTCATCTTTAAATATTTGAGCATAATACTCCCCAGCAGCTTGTGCACTCATATCAACAGTGACGGTATTGCCGGGAACTAAATCTAAAGTCTCGACAATCAGGTTATCCGTTTTTGCATCTATGACTCTTAGTGTTAAGTCTTGGGATGTTACTACCTCAGGCCTGAGCGTTATAAAAACTTGCTCTGCACATGGGTTGGGAAATATCTCCAGCGAGGCTATGAAATTGATTTCTTTTGTATTGCAAGCACAAAGTATTAAAAGACTTATTGCTGTAAAGAAAGTTTTCATTCTGAAAGGTATTTGATAAACGTATTTATTCTGCTAGAGTAGAATTTATTTCTACAGTTTTTTGCAATGTTCTATGCACTGGACATCGATCTGCAATTTCCATGAGTCTTGCTCTCTGGGTATCATCTAGGTTTCCGTCCAATTCTATTACTTTATTGAACACTTCAATTTTGCGTTCTTTGTCTGGACAATCCTTGCAGTCATCTACATATCGTTTTGCATAATCAATATGAACTGTTACACTTTCTAAATCCCACTTCTTGCGTCTAGCATACATCTGTAAAGTCATAACCGTACAGGAAGCCAAAGCAGTAGATAAGTATTGGTAAGGAGAGGGGCCAAAATCATCACCACCAACATCCTCGGATTCATCTGCTAGTAGTCCATGATCTCCAGCTCGGATCTCTGCAGTATATCCAACTGAACCTAAACGAGCGACTACACTTTTATCTGTCTTGAGCAATTCTGGCTTAGGTGTTTTTATATATCGCTTGACCCAGTGTGCGATCAAATCACCAGCATAGGCAGCATCCATCTTATCTGTCAACATATGATCTGCCCCATCTAAGGAGATAAAACTTTTGGGGTGAAATGCAGCGTGGTAGATCTTTGCAGCATTCTCTATTTGGACAACATTGTCTTGCGGTGAATGCAATACCATTATCGGTTTTTTCAATTCTTTGAGTATACGGAACATGTCCTTGCTCTGTAAGTCGTCTATAAATTGCTTCTTAATCGTAAACTCTCTACCGCCGATATTTACTTTAGCTTTGCCCAGTTCTATGATGTCTTCTACTTTGTCTCTGAGTAGGTGAGTCACGTGTTCTGGTTCTGACGGGGCTCCTACGGTGGCTACTGCCTTGATGCTATCCAGCTGAGAAGCAGCAAAAATGACTGCTGCACCACCCAATGAATGTCCAATTAGAATTTTAGGAGCTTCATAGTTTTCTTCTATGAAGTTGGCAGCGGCTAAGATATCTTTGACATTACTGCTAAAATTGGTGTCAGCGAAGTCTCCTTCACTTTCTCCTAATCCTGTAAAGTCAAATCTGAGTACCGCAATTCCATTCTGGGTAAGGCCTCTGGCTATATGTCGAGTGGCTGTAAGGCTCTTGCTTCCAGTAAATACGTGTGCAAAGACCGCATATGCATATGGCTTAGTATCGGCTGGTAATTCTAGGACAGCCGACAATTCATAGTTATCGGAATTTTTAAAGCTTACTTTTTGTGATCTACGCATTATCCTTACTTTTTTGAGTTCCTCCTTGAGAAGGTGATTCGTATATATTTAAACGTTAATATATTAATAAAATGGCGGTATATATGCTCTAAATGTTTTAATTTCGTAATTGACAATTTGTACCTTTACAAATACGTGCACTTAACAAACTTGGTTTATGAAAAGTATCAAATTTATTGCGACTAGCATACTATTCATCTTTTTACTTACCACTATGAATGGTCAAATCATCAGACCTTCGAGTACAGATGAAGATATGGTGAAAACTAGGGAAGAAAAGAACGCTGTCTTAATCAACTCAAAATTAAAGATTGAGCAAAAAAATGGTCTTATTCAGGAAGAAGATGACGATGATAGAGATGAAGATACTGATCTGAAAAAGTCTGGTACGAAAAAGAAATCTGAAAATATAAAAGCAACGAAGAATACTAAGAAGCTTAGGGCAATCAAGAAATCTAAGAAGTCAAAAATAGAAGAGTAAAAACGCTAAGTTACTTAGCATAAAAAAGCCGATTACGTTTGTAATCGGCTTTTTTAATGCTTTTATAGTTGTGATTCTTAGCAGCAATCCGCAGCTGTTTCACCATTCTCTGTGAAAGGCATAGCTCCACCGCATCCTTCAAATATGCCATAATGCTGATCAAAACTCCCGTAAAAATCGAAGTGCTTCGCAAATCGAGAATCTTTTAGCATCATGTAAGTGTTGCCACATACAGACATCACTTTTCCTTTTGGAAAAGGGTGGTGGTCATCTAAGTGATAAGTATTTGGGATTCCTTCTATACTCCCTTTGTAAGCAATCGCTTGACCGTAATCTTCGCAGTCACTCTCCAAAGCTGGTAATTTGAATAGTCTGTATGTAACAGAGAAAAATTTATGATCGCCTAGCTTTTCTTCTAGATCATCATTCTCTACGGTCACTGGTTTATTTTCTACAGCTCTAGGATCTAAAAATCCTGCTTTTTTAGCGGCTACTAAGAAATCATTCCAGTACATAGCTCCACTGAGGCATTCTCCCCATAGTACGGGATCATCCTGTAGTTCCTTGCTTACTCTACGATCACAGTATATATCACTGAAGTACATCTCGCCACCTGGCTTGAGTAAAGCATATGCATCTTCGAGTACCTTTTGCTTGTTGGTTGCGAGATTAATTACACAATTGGAAATGATCAAATCAAAAGAATTTTTCTCTAAATCCAGTTGATCTAGCTCTTCAATATTACCTTTTTTGAAGCTTACATTGGAATGTTTATAGTCGAATGCTTCTGTATGATAATCGATGTATTTATTTGCTACTTCCAGCTGCTCATCGGTCATATCTACGCCTATAACTTGACCATTCTGACCGACTAATTTGGATGCTATAAAGCAGTCTCTACCGCTACCTGAGCCTAGATCTAGTACTTTGAGACCTTCCAATTCGTTGGGGATCGTCAATCCACAGCCATAATATTTCATATGTACTTCATCATGTATTGTAGCTAGAATAGCTCGTATATGGGCTGGGGGAGGCACTAATGTACAACACGCATTCGTCTTGAGATCATCTGTTGCTTGTAGTTCCTTTCCGTAATATTCTTGTACTTCTTGATGCTTTTTCACCATGTTCTTTTCATTTTATATTTAACTAAACAAAGATACGGCTGATTAGTTACTTAGTTTGTCCATTCCACGATAACTATATACGATATCATAGAATTTTTAAATGCACCAAATATTTTAGATTCAGCTCAACATTGAACAATATATTATAATCTGAAATTTTAGGTGTTGAATACACAGCCTGTACGAATTATTTTATATTCGAAATCTAATTACGGAATTGATTTATTGCATAAAGTATTCAGAGTAAGAAACGTTGATCACTATACGCTGTATAGCTTAGTTAGGATTATAGCGGATACATTTTAAAAGAAGAATTCCTGCTATATAAGTGACAAGCTATAACTCACAACATAATACCCATAATTTATGTTATGTTAAGTAAGGCGAATTGAACCATTCCCCACTGTTCTGTATCCTTGTAAGATATACAGCCGCACAGAAATACGCTACGTATATGGATTAGGAAAACTAGTAGGAATGATTGTGATCATTGAACTTATAAAAATCAGACAAATACTATGACTAATACCCTACAAGGATCAAGTCATGCTAAGGTGATAGAAAAGCATATAGTTCTTAAATAGAAAATATTTTCCCTCTATTCAAAATATTCTTAGGATCCATAGTTGTCTTTAAAAGTTTCATCAAATTTATTTCTTCTTCAGATCTGCACAAGGGTAAATAATCTTTTTTGTGAATACCAATACCGTGCTCAGCGGATACAGATCCACCGAGATTTTGTAAGGGTGTATAAATGACTTGATTGATTTCTTGGACAGCGGATTTTTCAGTAGTATTTCTATCGACTATAAAATGAATATTTCCATCGGCTACATGTCCAAATGCATATACGTCATCTACACAGGACAATTTTTTCAATTCAGAAAGGGTATTGTCTACGTACTCCCCTATCGCTGCTATTGGTAAGCTGATGTCAAAATGTTGATCGTATTTACATGCAGATTTTACGACGTGTACATCCTCTCTAATTTTCCAAAAC
>CALJVI010000173.1 GCA_937974575.1 uncultured Saprospiraceae bacterium
CTCTTTGATGATCTGAATATCTGTGAACAGTTTCAATTCCCATAAGGCTTTTATCGCTCTGGAAGTTTCCATTCCTGGGATTTGTATGATACTGCCTACTTTCAATCCAGTTCTAGATAAGATGGCTTGCTCGTCATTGTTGTGAACTCCGGAAATGCGGAGCCCTCCGATCTCAAATTTATCATTAGCTGATTCTTGACCAAAGCATAGACTAGTGCTGCATATAAATAGGACATAGAAAAATAACTTCTTTGACATAACATTGATTTAGGAATGGTTTGTCCCTTTCAAGATTGTTGGTTCTTGATTCGGGAGTGTGTCAGTATTATCTTGTAATGGTATAAAGAGTATGCGTGAGGTCGAATGGTTGTAATGAGACAGTGATAATTTTTTGTGAAATTATTCTCTTTCCAAGTACCGTTCGTCGAGACGCTCTGTTCTCGATACAATACGATTGTCAAAGAATTTATCTAATACAGCCTTCGTATAAGGGATAGAAATGATGCGACCGTAGGGAGCAGACTGTATCCGCGCTCTTCCAGCGGATACAGTCCGTAGTCATGTAAAGCCCGACCCAGAGCCGATACCGACGACTGAAAGAAGTCGATGTCGGCTCTGGGATATACCCAAATAAAAAACCCGTCAAGAACGGATCCAGACGGGTTTTTAAAAAGAAAAATTCTTTATGAATTACTCAGGTTCAAAACCTAAGATGATATTAAAGTTTCCATAGTTGTTGAACAATCCGTTTTCGGGATCTACGCCAGGCTTATCAAAACCAAGACCATAATCAAAACCAAGCGTACCGAACATCGGTAAGAAAACCCTCAAACCAAGACCCGCAGAACGACGCAGATCAAAAGGATTGAACTGCTTGAAGCTTCTCCACGAATTACCTCCCTCAAAAAATCCGAGTACATAGATCGTAGCGGATGGATTGAGTGAAAGCGGGTATCGAAGCTCCACCGTAAATTTATCAAATACCGTAGCACCGCCATTTACAGAATTGGGCAACTCATCTTCCTCGTATCCTCTAAGGCTGATCAAATCATATCCAAGTAGACCACCCTGCTGATTGGCCAAACCATCACCACCAAGAACAAATCTTTCAAACGGTGATACACCAATGTCGTTCTTGTAAGCACCCAGCATACCGATCTTTGCAGATGTACGCAGTGTCAAATTTCCAACCAGCTTAGTGAACCACTCTGCATTGAATCTCCACTTATGGTATTCCACATATTTAAATCGTTCTTGAGGCGTTTCGTCTGTATAGTCTCTGTCGCCACTGAATGCAGAATACGGAGGCGTCAACTGTACAGACAATGAAAATCTAGATCCCGAAGTAGGAAAGATAGGTTCATTGATCGTTGATCTCGCTATCGTCTGATTGATGCTGATATTATTAAATCGACCATCTCTTACGAAAGTACCATCATCCAAACCGAAGTTTGCTGTGTTCCATCTGTTCAGATTTAGGATTTGGTAAGTCAGAGTAGTATTGCTGATAAAGTTATCATCAGGCCACTTGAGTCGAGTACCCAAACCAACAGACATACTTGCGATACTCAATTTGGAAAAGTTTTCGTTCGTGCTCAATTGACCATTGGTCACTCGTGTAAGGTATCCACCTACGGTGAAAGAGTTAGGCTTCTTACCGCCCAACCAAGGCTCTGTAAAGGAAGCATTATAAGACTGAAAGAAACGACCATTGGTCTGTGCTCTCAACGAAAGTCTCTGACCATCTCCTTGAGGAAGTGGACTCCATGTTTCTCTTTTGAAAATATTACGCAAAGAGAAGTTGTTGAAAGATACACCGAGTGTACCAATCACACCTCTACCTCTACCACCCCATCCAGCAGAAAGCTCTAGTTGATCTGAAGGCTTCTCTTCTACTGTGTATTCAATATCCACTGTACCACGCTGCGCGTTGACAGGGGTGTTAATACCCAGTGCTTCAGGATTAAAATATCCGAGGTTGATAATCTCTCTCTGAGAACGGACGATATCTGTTCTACTAAATTTTTGTCCAGGCTTGGTTCTCAATTCTCTTCTGATCACGTGCTCATGTGTACGATCGTTACCAGCGATAGTGACCTTGTCAATCGTCGCTTGAGGTCCTTCAAAAATACGCAACTCTAGATCTATGGAGTCACCTACGATAGCCACCTCTACTGGATTGACCTGAAAGAATAGGTAACCATTGTCCATGTACTGTGTACTCACATCTCTACCATCTGGACTATAGTTGAGTCTAGTGTCTAGGAGTTCAGTATTGTATACATCCCCTTTCTTTATCGCAAGGATTGTTTCTAAGTAATCGGTCTTGTAGATAGAGTTTCCTTTGAAAATGATATTCCTAAAGAAGTATCTATTGCCTTCGTTGATGTCGAGCTCTACATTTAGATTACCATCCACATTTCGGTATACAGTATCACGAGTGATTTTCGCATCACGAAATCCTAGCGTGTTGTAGTAAGCGATCACTTTGTCTTTATCTAGCTTATAGTCTGCCTTTAAGAACTTTGAAGAAGAGAATATCTTACGCTTACGCTTGGTACCTTCCATGCGGCTACGCAGTTTGCTGTCTTTCACATTGGTGTTTCCAGTGAAGGCTATTTCTTGAATCTTCACCTTGTCGCCACGATCTATTTTGAACTCAAGCTTTACCTTGTTGAATCCTACATTGTCAGGAATCTCTTTCACCTTCACCTTGGTGTCTAAAAACCCTTTTTCTTTAAAGAAATCTTGGATACCGATAGCCGTATTTGATTTGAGACTTTCGGTTACGATAGCTCCTTTCAGTAAAAACTTGTTTACGATATCGTTGAGATCTTCATGGAATGATTTCTTTACTCCCTTGAAAGAGTGTCTTGACAGCTGTGGTCGTTCGAGTACTGCTATCTCCAAGAAGATGATATCACCGATGGTCTTTTCCTTGTAGATCTGGATATCTGTAAACAGGCGCAGCTTCCACAGCGACTTCATAGCTCTAGGGATGTCAGATCCAGGGATAGTGATCTTGTCTCCTACCTTAAAACCAGCGATAGAGATTAGTGCGTTTTCATCACTAAATTCAGCACCAGTTACCTTGATTCCACCGATTTCGTAATCTTTAGGCTCAGAGTAATCAAATAAAGCTTCATTTACTTGTGCCGCCAATGGCGAAGCAATCAGCGTGCTCAATATGAGTATAAAAAAGTGATAGCTAATATTTTTCATCAAATTGTGTTGTAACTATAATGTATTAAAAGTACGGCAATCCTGCTGTACAGTGGTCGTACTACTTGAGTACTATTTGGTCGCTGGTCTTTCCAAAGCGACGTTCTCTATTTTGGTAATTCAATATGGCCTGGTATAGATTTTCTTTTCTAAACTCTGGCCAAAAAATATCGGTAAAGTACAATTCTGCGTAAGCAATCTGCCAAAGCAAAAAGTTGCTGATACGATGTTCTCCACTAGTTCTAATCAAAAGTTCAGGATCTGGGATCCTTTTGGTAGACAAGTGGGCACTGATCATATCATCTGTAATCTCCTCAGCAGCCAACTCTCCCAATTTCACCTTGGTAGACAAGTCCTGTACGGCTTTCCGTATTTCCCAGCGCGCACTATAGTTGAGCGCCAATACTAAAGTCATCCTTTTGTTGTCTTTGGTTGTATGCATCCCCTCAATAAGTGCCTTTTGTGTCTTACTAGGCAATTTTTCGATATCTCCGATAGCTTCAAGGCGAATATCGTTGTCCATCAGTGTTTTTACCTCTTTGCGCACAGTTTCGACCAAAAGACTCATCAGAGCATTTACTTCAAATGCTGGTCTAGACCAGTTTTCGGTAGAAAAAGCATACAAAGTGAGGTACTCTACCCCTAATTCTGCACAGGCTTCAGAAACTTCTCTGACAGACTGTACTCCGTTTTTGTGTCCAAAAACCCTAGGTTTTCCCATTTGTTTGGCCCACCTACCATTGCCATCCATGATCACGGCGATGTGTCTAGGGAGCTTTTGTAAGTCAATTTTCGATTTCGAGTCCATTTACGGCTAATAATTCAGGAAAAAGTAAGCCCTAAAGTTAGCAAAAAAGCCGCTACAAGAGGCAATTTTAGGCTTGGCCTTTCTTTTTAAGACAAAATATGTATCTTTGCAGCCGATTTAGACGGATATTAGGTCTGTTCTACTTCATACATTATTACATATTAATTAACTGTATTTGCCCCATACTATTATATAGATAGTATTCAGACCATAGTTTTTTCCATTAGTCTCGGGGAAAATTAGCTGCAAATACCAAACTCTATTCAATGAGACATTACGAAGTTACATTCATCGTAGATCCAGTGCTATCTGCTGATGAAATTAAATCTACCGCTTCAATCTACCAAGATTTGATCACTGCTGAAGGAGCAAAAATTATCCACTCCAACGAGATGGGCCTTAAGCAACTTGCCTATACTATCAATAGGAGATCTTCTGGTATTTACTACTGCGTAGAATATAGCACTGATTCTGCCGAATTAAATTCCAAATTAGAATTGGCTTTACGAAGAGATGAGCGCATCATGCGTTTCTTAGTGATCCACTTGGACAAGTATGCTATCCAATACAATATTGATAAGCGTGCTGGAAAGATTGGAAAAGCTAAGCGTACTGTTGAAAAAGCGAAAGCTGCCGAAGCGAAAGCAAAAGCTGCTAAAACTAAGTACGTAGCTCCAGACTCTAAATCAAACAAATCTACTAAAGCAAAAGCGCCAGTTGCAAAAGCACC
>CALJVI010000174.1 GCA_937974575.1 uncultured Saprospiraceae bacterium
TGCTGGGCTTGGTGTATCTTGCTTCATATTTTGGACTAGGAGGCTAACGAAGATGACAATGGTGCAGCCGATCAGATTGAGCCACAAATAACTCAAATCGATCTTGTCGTAGTAGTCTAGCATGAATATAATGATGACCGATGTTTGTGCGATGATGGCTCCTGTAATCACAGAGGTGCCATCGATGCGCTTAAAGAATGTCCCCGAACACCAGTATCCCAATAAAGATCCCATTGCCATAAGGGTCAGAATAATAGGGGTGTCGTTTTTGAAAATAGCGGGGTAGTTGACTTCGATATAACTGGAGTGAAAAATACAGGTGGCTACTACTCCGACAAACAATCCTAGTGTAAATAACCCGAGCACTCGTGTACTTACAGAAAGCGTCTTGAAGAAAAAGGCAACAAAGAATATTCCCAAGATGGTGCCGTAAAATACAGAACCTACTATGTTGACAGCTTCGATAAGATTGTCGAAAAGTGATGCGCCTATGGCAAAGCTCAAGGCGATGAGGCCCCATGCTACGGTAAAGAATTTGGAGGCATTGAGGTAGGTCGCATCCGATGCGCCAGGGTTAAGGCTTCTTTTGTATATGTCGATAACGGTTGTGGTGGCCAGTGCATTTAGTTCTGAAGCAGTCGATGACATAGCCGCAGAGAATATGACGGCTAGTAGTAAGCCGACCATACCGATAGGCAGGTAGTTGATGATGAAGTTGATGAATACGTAATCACTATCTTTGACTACAGCATCGGGGTTTGCCTTCAGGATCAAATTGTCTACATCCGTACGTAGGGCCATATCTTTTGCTAGGTATAGCTCATAGGTTTCTTTTGCTTGGGCGATTTTGGCTTCATCTTTATTGTCAATTTCTTTGGACAGCTGATTTAAGCTTTCTGTCTTGTCGGCAAATACTATGTCGAACTGTTTTTCTAGATCCTCTAGCTCTCCGCTGTAGGCAGAGTTTTGGAGCATGGTGATATTGGCATCGTTGAAATGAATAGGAGGTCGCTGAAATTGGAAAAACATAAACACCAAGATCCCAACAAACAATACCAAAAACTGCATGGGTACTTTGATCATACCATTGAAGAGGAGTCCCATGCGACTCTCCGAAAGGCTCTTTCCAGAAAGGTAGCGTTGGACCTGCGACTGATCGGTTCCAAAGTAAGACAGAAATAAAAAGGTGCCGCCCAGTATGCCGGACCAAAAGGTATATCGTCTATCTAAGTCAAAAGTGAAATCGACGACTTGTAATTTTTCCATTTTGCCAGCTAGCGAGAGGGTATCCTGAAAAGATACATCTGCTGGCATTTTGAAAACAATAATGATGGCGGCGATAAACATCCCTGTGAGGATGATGATCATTTGTTGTTTTTGGGTGACACTGACGGCCTTGGTTCCCCCCAGTACCGTGTATAGGATAACGACGGCTCCTATGATAATTATAGTAAGGTTGAGGTCCCACTCCATGATATTGGAGAGGATGATGGCAGGCGCAAAAATGGTGATTCCTGCGGCTAAGCCACGTTGCACCAAAAATAAGATCGCAGTCAGGGTGCGGGCTCGAATGTCAAAGCGCTCCTCCAAGTATTCATATGCAGTATAGACATTGAGCTTATAGTAGACGGGCAAAATGAAAATACACAGAATAACCATGGCGATAGGGAGCCCAAAGTAAAATTGAGCAAAGCCTAATCCGTCTTCGTATGCCTTGCCAGGGGTAGAAAGAAAAGTAATGGCAGAGGCCTGTGTCGCCATAATAGACAGCCCTATGGTCCACCAGGGCAAATCCTTGTCTCCCATGAGGTAGGACTTGACATTGTCTATGTTGCGGGTTTTGTAGATTCCGTATCCTATGATAAGCACCATAGTACCTATGAGGACTATCCAATCAATTATATTCATGAAATCGAATTATGAGTAATACTTGGTGAATAAAATGAACAGACTAATGATCACAAAATGCAGTACTATGACCATAGTATACATCCTATTCCAAGACCCCAATATCGGTGGCTTATCTTCACTGGCTTTACTTTCAGGCATATTTTGGTTTTTTTCTATATGAAAATCTAAGCTGTCACAGTTTGACCTTAATTTTTTTACATAGATGGGTCAAATATAAGAATTTGATCGCAATACCAATTCCCACCGTGGTATACGTTTTTCCCTTCCAGTAATAAGATTTACCAATTACAATCATATAAAAAAACTTTACCCAATGAAACAGTTGTTTTGCTGCTTGACAATCCTTGCCGTCGTATTTTCATGTGCGAAGGATGATGAACAGAATGTACCTTTTGATTCTATATTTGAAGAACCGGAAGTGGAAGACTTTAGTGCTATGATGTCTGATTTTGAACATGAGACGCTTGAGCTGATCAATCAATTCAGAGCCAATACCAATAATTGTGGTGGCGAGATCATGCAGCCTGCTGAGCCCTTGATGTGGCATCCCAATCTAGACGCGGCAGCTGAAGCGCATGCCATGGATATGCATAATACAAATACTTTGTCGCATGATGGTTCTGATGGGTCTTCGCTTGGAGATCGCCTGGATAGGGCAGATTATAAAGCGGGTTACTTTGGGGAGAATGTTGCAAAGGGTCCGCCTACTCCTGCAGAAGTGGTAGAGGCATTTAAGAATAGTCCTAGTCACTGTAAGGTGATGTCTAATCCTAATTTTAAGCAAGTAGGTATTGCTAAAGTTGGAGATTACTGGGTTCTTGATTTTGGTACGCTTAGATAGATAGCTCAAGTTTCAATTAAGTTATTTATTCTTTATTTAGGTATGATTTATAAAATGTAAATATTGGTATCTTCTCTTGCTCTTTCTTTGCCATTGCCGCAAAGA
>CALJVI010000175.1 GCA_937974575.1 uncultured Saprospiraceae bacterium
TTTTTCAAGCTCGATGCTATACGCTCATCCAAGGACATACTTACGCAGTAGCCTCCTGATTTTTTATACTTAGCCAGCCTCATATATTTCTGTTGAAGTGTCACAATGAAAATTATTTATATTCTAATTACTAGAATAGTAATGTTTTATTTTTTCTCCTTAAAATTCAAGAATCCCATTTTCTAAATTAATTTATTGGAGTAACGAATTTTTTATTCGAAAAATTCGTTTAACTTGTAGTCAAGCTTATTTCTTTAAGCTTAACCCTTAAATAAAGAATATTTTTAAACTAAATAGTGGTTATATGAGCGCAACACATAAATTGACTAATCTGCAATTAGAGCTTTTAAAGTTGTTCAAGTATGAGTTACCGGATAAACAAATTCAAGAGATAAAATCATTGTTATCTAAGTACTTTGCTGATAAAGCGACAGATGAAATGGATAAGCTTTGGGAAGAGAATAACTGGGATGACGATACAATGGATAACTGGAAAAAAGAACAACTAAGGACTAAATATGAGTGAACTACGAGTTGTCCTAGATACTAATACACTTCTTGTATCTATTGCGAGAAAATCTAAATATAGGCCGATTTTTACTTCACTTCTAGAAGGTCACTTTCAAGCAATAATAACGAATGAAATCCTTAGTGAATATGTCGAAATCATAGAAAGAAAAGCTAATGCAATTGTTGCTCATAATATTGCAGAATCTATTGCTAATTTACCTAATGTCGAAAAAATAGAAATAAGCTACAAATGGAATTTAATAACGACTGACCCAGATGATAACAAGTTTGTAGATTGTGCAATTGCAGGCAGAGTGAAGTATGTTGTAACAGATGACAAACATTTCAATGTTTTAAAAGATATTCCTTTTCCGAATGTTGATGTGATCTCTATCGATGAGTTTTTAGAAGAAATACAGAAATGGAAAGAAGATAATAAAGTACAGTAACCCCGTTCATCAAGATTTCCAAACCTCTATGCCATACGCTCTTCTAAGAACAAGCTATCAAGTCAGCCTCCATTGAAAATTCCTCATTGAAAATTCCCTCTGTACGTATTTTTCAGTTATTTCACTGTGACTTTTTATTACTATTGCGTTAGTAAACTACTATCTCTTTGAGAGTATTATTTTTAGTTTACTCTTTGTATTCAATCTGACCATTTCTATGAAGTCGAATCACATATGCATTCTCCTACTTCTCCAACTTTCCTTTTTTGGATGCACCGGTACATATCCAGATGTTAACAACCTAAGAAAATTATCAAGAACAGAAATACTAGATTTTGAAAAACAGGGCAAAGAGCTATTTAATGAAAACAATATCAGGTATAAAGAAAGAAAGCCAACTCCAAAGGAAATGGACCAATTTAGGAAAGGGGAGTTATACTGTGATGTTTTTGTAAACAAGAATAATAAGGTGCAAGTGTTAAAAATGCGTCCTGCATCCTACCATGATAATATCACCGAAATACTAAGGAGAAATGTTGATTTTTCGCCATCCAATCATGATATTTATTTTGATATTAATTGCGACAGTTTAGCCATCCAATTTGAAGAATTAAATCTTTATAGAACAAAGTCAAAATTAGTATTAAGACAAATTAAAGATTCTTTGTTATTGGATTCATTTGAACGAAATGATTTTTATTTTAATCGGGTACTTTTAGCATCCGTAGAGAAAAAATGTGGTTTTGAATCTTTAGATATTAAAGGCATAAAAAGAGTTTGGTCGATTGCACACCATAGTGATAAAGAGACACTTGCTTGTTACTTTCCGTATATAGAAAGTCAAACTCAGGCTGGTAAACTCCATGCGGAACGCCTTGCATTGGCGACAGACAGACTGTTAATGGGTAATGAATTTAAAGTAAGCATTCGACCAACGGCGTATTGTCATTTAAGAATACATAATCTAATTTAGCGAAAAAAATACAAATGAATTACGCTAAATTTAGAAATGATTATGAACAATCAGGCTTAACTCAAAAGCAATATGGTGATCATATTGGAATGAGTGCATCAATGGTTTGCTATTATTTAAAGAAAAGTAAAGAACAAAGGCTGTCAGAGCCTTCTTTTCTACCTATACAAATAACATCTGTGTCACAAGACAAGATGATAACAATTACCACATCTTTAGGAGTCAAAATAGAAATACCCTCATGATTGGTTTAAGCTCACAACATAAGTACTATTTTTATAATGAGACTTGCGATATGCGCAAGGGCTTTAATGGTTTATCAGGCATAGTAACGAATTTGATGGGAATGAATCCACTTGATGGTAGTGTATATGTATTTATCAACCGTGGTAGAAATAGAATGAAGATGCTAGTCTATGAACAGGGTGGCTTTATGCTTTATTACAAGCGCCTTGAAAGAGGATATTTCGAACAGATTACTAGCAAGAATTCTGGAACAGTTCGGATTACATGGGAGGATTTAGTTCTCCTTATTCAAGGTATAAAACGCAAAGAAATAAAGCGTTTAAAAAGGTATCAAAGAGCCTGAAATTACTATAATATTACATAGGTTTTTCGTATTTTCACAGGGTGAGTTACGAAGAATTATTAGCTGAAAACAGCGCACAAAAGTTGCAGATTTTGGAGTTGCAAAGTCAACTTGCAAAGATTAATCGAATGATTTTTGGTAGAACGTCAGAACGATTCATACCTGCACAAAATCTGGCCAACCAACAAGGTAATTTATTCACCAAGCCAGATATTGCAACCAGTAATACCCAACACAACGAATCGCAGCCTGAAGAAATCATCGTCCCTGCTCACACTAGGAAAAACACCAATCATAAGGGACGGACTTTACTTTCTAAGCTTTCTCACCTTCCTGTACAAGAAATAGAAATATTTGTACCACATACACAAGATAGTCAATACATAGGAAAGGTGGAGCGAAATACGCTAGCTTATAGACCAGGGAAATTCTACATCAATAAAGAAATTATAAAAAAATATAAGGATAATGAATCTGGAGATATCAGTAATGTCCAGTTTCCTGCTCATCCCATTCCAAAGTGTGAAGCACACATTACCTTATTGGTCTATATTTGTATCGCCAAATTTGTTGATCACTTACCAGAATATCGGCAACAAAAGATATTTAGACGTGATGGTATAATAATACCACCTTCGACTATGAATGGCTGGGTACACAAGTGCGCTGAATTACTTAAACCTATGGCTCATCTAATAGGGCAGCGTATTCTTGCTTCTCAAAATATCATGATTGACGAATCGTCTATAAGAGTCATGTCAGGAAAAAAGAACAGAACCCATACTGGCTGGATGTGGGTAATATATAGCCCAGCATTAAGGCATGTTCAGTTTATGTACCATGAAGGCAGAACTCATGATATACCTATTAACTTACTTAAAGATTATTCTGGAAATTATCAATCAGACGGATACAAGTGCTATGATACATTGGATGCGATAAATTCTAATGCAGTTCATTCTCAATGTAATGCACATGCCCGTAGGTATTTTGAACAAGCGATAAATAACGACCAACAAAAGGCTCAGTATGCGCTGCAAGTGTATCAAAAGCTCTACAAAGTAGAACAGAAGATAAGAGATTATCGAGCCAATCATAAAGAGATGAACCTAGAGCAATACTATACCTATAGAGTAGGGCAAAGAAAGACCTTACTGCCACAGCTCGAAAAGTATAAAGAGTGGTTGGAACTGCAGCAATACAATGTTACACCAAAATCTGCTATTGGGAAAGCCATCGCTTACGTACTAAACAGATGGAAGAAATTGACGCTTTATATTAATAATGGAGCTCTTGAAATCGATAATAATCTGATCGAAAATACTATCCGTCCGCTTGCTTTAGGTAGAAAGAATTACCTATTCGCTGGAAATCATGAGGCTGCTCAAAATATTGCCGTCTTCTATACTATTTTTGAAACATGCCGGCATAGCGGTATTAATCCTTCAGAATATTTAACTTGGTATCTCACTAATATACCCAATACTAATATTAATAAATTGCACATTCTTACTCCAGAAGCTTATAAAGAAAAAATGCTAACTATTTAATACGCCATTCGTCGAATGCTTACTTTGATTTGTGGCATTTACTTTCTAGGACTGACATCGACCAACGGGGCAAACTAGAATATTCGTTTAGTCGATTTCTAGATTTACCATCTTGTAAATTGAAAAATCAGCAGGTAGTACGTTTTTACTATTAGCTCTAAGTGACATAAACATATCAATGAAAAAACTTCTATGGAAATTAGATATTTCTTTGTCACCTGTATATGAAATATCAATAAACCTATTCTCCCCAAGAGAAAACAAAAAACCTAGCGTCCTTGAATTCGAATTTGGTTCTGAATTCATTTCTATTTCGTAGACTACAAAATTGTTATTAGCATTTTCAAAATATTTAGCCGAATGTATCTTCATATCAATCCCGTTTTCTAGCCCGTACTTTAAAATTCCGCTAAAAGTAATCTTGGTATTTACTGAAGAGTAATTTTGTATTGAGGTAACTATTTTCTCCTGATTTAGAGAGAATAGCCTATAACCTTCCTCACTTTCTTTTTCTTCAAATTTACTTGGAACTTGTATTCTAATTGTATCATTCAAATTTTGAGTTGACCAGTTAAATTCAATTTTTTTACCAACCTCATTAAAGTAGTACCTATATTTACTACTGTCAAAATCTTTAATCACTACCCCATTATCTTTTTCAGCATTTGCAAAAAAATAATTGTAATAAAACACCTCTTGTTTTTCATTTTTACAGCCGATAAACAAAATAATTATAGATATGTACATATAGAATCTATAGTTCGACAAAGACAGCGGCGGAAAATTTTGTACTTTTTTAATATTAGAAGTTTGACTTGGCGTTTGTATTGATACTGAAGCTTCCACATCTGTACTAACATTACCATCACTAATTTGTTTTACAAACATGTCCATCAGCTAACTAAATTTTTTATTGTTCTTTTGAAAACAAACCTAGGCCAACTGGGTATTTCAACCAGCGACTAACCCTATTATTTTTTATTGTTTGATTTGAAAATTTTGAGCCTTTGGCTTCCATCATCATATGGGATATATTTAAATTCGTACAAAAAATCAGGAAAATAATTTTTGATGAATTCTTTC
>CALJVI010000176.1 GCA_937974575.1 uncultured Saprospiraceae bacterium
GAAAAAAGATACTAGTCTGCTAGCTGGTCTTGCTTAGCTTTTTTGATCGGAACAGCGATACACTTCTTCTCCATATAGGCCATCATTTCCTCGATGAGTAGGCGTGCATTGGGGTCGACAGCCTCCAATTGCTTTTTGAAGACTACGTTTATGGCTTTCTCTTTGACCGCCTTGATTTGTTGTGGGATGTGGCTGTAGTCCCTTTCTATCTCGCGCTGACGGTAGACTTCCTTGAACTCGATCACACGCTCGGCTAATATCTCTTTCACTTTGGAGATTTCGTTTTTGCGAAAAGCGAGGTTGTCGGCTGCCAATTTTTTTAAACTTTCGATTTCGATATAGTTGATATCGTGATCGGCAAAAACTCCTTTATCGATATTACTTGGGACAGATAGATCAACAATAATCTTCTGATCAGTATCTCCCTGGAGCAATTGAGCATATAAGTTGGAATCCACAAATTTGGCTGTAGATCCTGTGCAAATAATCATAATATCAAAGCCCTTTTGATAGGTCTTTAAGTCATCTAGGGCAATTGCATTGCCCGTAAATCTATCTGCTAAAAGCTGTGCTTTTTCAAGGGTGCGATTGAATACGACTACATCTTGAAATTTATACTTCTTCAAGAAGTTGCTCATCAAGAGGTTGGTCTGTCCTGCCCCGATGACAAGGACACGTGACTCTGGCAATGGTGAAGATTGCAGTAATTTTTTGACTGCAAGAGAAACAATAGAAACGGGTTTCTCTCCTATGCGGGTATTGCCATATACCATCTTGGCGGACTTGACTGTCATCTGCATGGCGATGCGCAGCTTATCCCCCGTGATTTCAAATTTGGTCTTACACTTGCGATAGGCTTCTCTGAGCTGGCGAAGTATTTCTCGCTCTCCGACCACCAAACTGTCGACTGAGCTAGCGACCTCATACAAGTGATGGATAGCCAACTCGTCCTCATAATACTCGATGGACTGATGCAATGATCCGCTCATTTTTCTGAGTTTTTCATTAACAGCAAAGAAGAATGCGTTGATATCGATCGCCTCTGGCTTGTACATGAAAAACAGGATACGATTGCAAGTATTGAGGTACATAAGCTCGTCGATCCCAAAGTAATCTTTGATCTTCTTGAGCTTACGTGCTAGTACTTCATCATCAGGAGCTTCAATAATGAAGTCTGCTATCTGATTGATATCAGTAGTTCTATGCGTGACTGTAAAAAGTTTGTATCCCTGAAGCATATAAAAAATAGGCTAGCTGTAAAATTACCGCTATCAACGGCTAATATTGTCACATACAAGTAATACTATGCACACATAATGCATAGTGTGGCACATCTATGGCTTATTTGGATATGTCCTAATGACAAGACCATTGAAAATCAGCCAATTCAAACGGACTCTTATAAGGGCCTTTGTATGAATAATGCCACCACTCTGTGCGAATATGCTTGAAGCCATATTCCGCCATAAGCGTTCGGAGCAGTTTGCGTCGCTGAAGTACTTCCTCATCCAAGTCATAGCAATCATGGTGGGCTTTGCGTCCAAAAAAATCAAATGGAGTACCCATATCCAACTCCTTACCGTCCTTGTCTACTAAAGTAACATCCACGGCATAGCCTCTATTGTGCATGGAACCTTTGTGAGGTGGAGTAACATAGGTCGCATTGGGTACTTTTTGCCAAAGTCGCTCTTGGACAGACTTGGGCCTGTAGCAATCATAAAGCTTCATGCCATAGCCTTTGGCTATTAGCGCTTCGTGTACCTTGCGCAAAGCTATTGCCGCTTCTGGCCGCATAAAACAACGTGGACAATCATAGAGTTGCTCCTCTACAAAATTATTTGTCGTAGCATAGCGTAAATCTAGCTGTAGTCTGGAATCGACTTGCGCAAGGTCAGACCACAAGCTGGTATCAAAATCTATCGGTACCTGCTCGATCTGTGGAGCTTCCTTGATCAAGGAAGCCGTGTCGGCCAAGTCTGGCGAAGCTGGCAGTTTGTTTTGTGATATGGATGTATGCGTACCTGGAGCCGCTTGCTGACAACACCAAAGTGCCAAACAAAAAAGGAGCAAGCTGCCGTATGTAATGGATCTAGTGTCCAAAGATCGAAGCGAGTTTTTGATCGAGTTCTGGCCCTCTCAGTTTTCTAGCCAATATCTTTCCCTCTTTGTCTAGAAGCACTGTATCGGGAATAGACTTGACAGAGTACATTTGTGCTACTTCATTTTGCCATCCTTTGAGATCGCTCACTTGAGGCCAAGTAAGTTTGTCTTTTGCGACAGCGTCTATCCATCGGTCTTTGGTCTTATCCAAACTGACCCCTAATATTTCAAAGCCATCCGCCTTGTACTTACTATATAACTTTGCTACATGAGGATTTTCTCTACGACAAGGTCCGCACCAGCTCGCCCAAAAATCAATAAGCACGACCTTTCCTTTAAAATCAGAAAGACTCACAGGTTCACCTTCCATATTCATCAATGTGAAGTCTGGCGCTTCTGCTCCAAGCACAAAGCTTTCTGCATTTTTGATTTGTTTTTTGAGATTCATACAGCCTTCGGAATCCTTACAAAACTGATCGATGTACCTTTTTGCAAAAGGCACAAACAAAGGATTGTTCACTCCCTTTAATGCAGAAACTATGCCTCCCAGTGCCATTTTTCTAGAGTCGGATTTTAGCGGTAGTTTATTTAAGTTCAGGTTTAGAAACTCCTCTAGCTTATCTGCTTTCAATCCTCTTACTTTACAGAGTGTAGAGCTGTATTTATTAAATACATCAAACAACAAGGGCATCCCCTCGAAAGCTTTACTTTTCAAATCAGTCTGCGCAAAATAGTTATTGACATAATACATCAATTCATTGGGCAAATCTGTTTTGCTATTTTGATAAGAGTAGTAAGTATATAAGCCTGCTACCTCTCCCAACCATTCACTTTTTGACTTTGCTTCTTCAATCAAATCTTTCTTTCTCTGATCTAATGCAGCAAACTCTAGAATCAGTTCTTTCTTCTTGGATTCATCTTTTAATGATTTTGCAAACCGTGTCCCAATGCTTTTTTCTTTACTGGAAAAAGATCTGATTTTATTCATCAGCTCGTTGTAGTTATAATTTAAGCCTTCAGAAACAGTAGCTCGATTAAAGCTTTTGCAGGTTCCCTTCATCACTACTTGCTCATCATCGCCGAGCACAACACTTTTGAATTTGCCTACTTCGATTCCTACATAGCGAAACAATCTTTGATTGGTCTTTACCTTGAAGACAAAATCGCCTTCTTTATTTTTAGTAGCACTTTGCTCTTTGACAAAACCTAGACCATCAAAACTAAAAATGTGCATCTCAGAAACATCATCGCATTCTATGGCCTTGACGATCACTTCTACAGATTTTGCATGTAGGTCCAGAGATAGAAATGAGGGAAAAAACATCCCAAGAAAAAGAAGTAAAGCTAAGTATCGATTATTCATGTTATAATTTATCTGATTGGAGTAATATCTCCAAATAATTAAACGCAAAAATTTAAAATTTGATTGCATTTTATAAGCCTAATAAATGCCTAAAATAGAGACAATTGTGTCTCATTGGAGTCTTTTGCTTTTGAATTTAGGATATCTATAAACTCTTGCTCTGTTAATATCTGAACAGTGCCTATTTTTTGAGCTTTTTTGAGCTTTGAACCCGCTTTTTCACCTGCTACTAGAATATCTAGTTTACTACTCACTGCACTAATAAGCTTTGCCCCTGCCGCTGCGGCTAGTCCTTGTGCTTCCTTTCTTCCCATTTGGGTAAGTGTGCCTGTAAATAAAATAGATTTGCCTACTAGTGGTGCATCAGCAGCTACCTCTAGGGGTTTATCTTCTTCGGTCTGGGTAAAGTTTACGCCATTGTCTTCTAGCTGCTTGAGCAATGCTAGGTTAGCAGGATCGCTAAAGTAAGCCAATACATTGCTGGCGACTACTGGGCCGATGTCTTTGATTTCTATAAAATTTTCTTCATTCCAATCTTTAAGTTCCATGACATGTTGGAGTTCTTGGGCCAATAATTTGGACGCCTTCTTTCCAAGATGATGAATACTCAAACTATGCAAGAGTCTAGATATTGGATTGGACTTAGCCTTGTCAATCGCTGCTTTGAGGTTGGTCATAGACCTTTCTCCGAATCCTTCCAATTTTGCGATCTCCTCATAGTCCAAAGCGTAGATATCGGCTATCGACTTAATAAAGCCATGCTCGTAAAATTTTTCTACAATAGACTTTCCAAAGCCATCAATATCCATAGCACTCTTTGATACATGGAAAACCATTTTTTGCAAGACTTGCGCCTCACAGGTAATATTTGGGCAGCGCCATGCTGCTTCGGTTTCTGCTTTGATCAGTGTAGTCTGACAAGATGGACAGGCTCTAGGGAATTGGATCACCTCTTCGCTTCCATCTCTAAGTTCTGCCATAGACTTTACAATATAGGGAATCACATCTCCCGCTCGCTCCACTAGAACTGTATCTCCTAATCGAAGATCCTTGCTAACTATAAACTCTTCGTTATGTAAAGAAATAGAAGAAACGGTCACGCCTGCCAGCGCTACTGGTTCAATCTTGGCTACAGGTGTCACTGAGCCTATCTTTCCTATTTGATATTCTACATTCAATAATTTGGATGTGGCCTGTTTCGCTTTAAACTTGAAGGCGATAGCCCATCTAGGGTGATGGCTGGTATATCCGCAGCGTTCTTGCAGTGCTAGGTTATTTACTTTGATCACCATACCATCTATTTCATAAGGATAGGATTCTCTCTTTTCTTCCCAGTGTTTGACAAAATCAAAAACCGTTTTTATGTCTTTGCAAACTTTTGTTTCTTCTGCTGGTATTTTGAAACCAAGATCTCCTAATAGTGATATCGTTTCATAATGTGTGGCAAACTGATCCATCACATTTTGCCCGTTGGCGTCTACTGCATATCCCATCTGATAGATGAAGGCCTCAATCCCTCTTTGTGCAGCTTGACTAGGGTCTTTCATGCGAAGTCCTCCTGTAGCCGCATTCCTTGGATTGGCAAAGATTTCCAATCCCGCTTCTTCACGTTCGGAATTTATTTTTTGGAAGATGTCTTTTCGGATCAATGCCTCACCTCGCAGCTCTGCTTTAACTATACCCCTAGATTTGAAATCTGCGGATAATGGAATACTGCGCATGGTACGCAAGTTGGCGGTGATTTGATCTCCTTTCACTCCATTGCCTCGAGTAGCACCTCTTGATATCTGATTGTCCTCATAGATCAGGGCTATACTCCCTCCATCAAATTTGGGCTCCACTACATATTCTATAGCTTGGGATTCTTCTATCCCCGTTAGTTTTTTTATCCGCTTATCAAAATCTTCGAGATCCTCCAGATTATAGGAATTGTCCAAAGACAACATCGGCACGAGATGAGGCACTGTTGGAAACTTGCTACTAAGATCTGAACTTACTCTCTGGGTAGGTGAATCGGATTGTATTTTATCTGGATATTTTTGCTCCAAAGCTTCTAGCATCTTATACAGCGTATCATATTCCTGATCGCTGATAATGGGGCTGTTCTGGACTGCGTATTTCCATTCATGGAAATGGAGCACCTGGATCAACTCTGCTAGCTGGATTGCTTCATCCGATGATTGCTTACCAGCTAAATATACCTTGCTTAATTCGTATAGTGCTTTTGCGTCCATGTTTATGCCTTTGCTAAGAGAAGATTTGATCGTAAAAATTTAAGAAACATCGAGTTGAAAACGAATATACTTTATCGTTTTTCCTTTTTCCAAATGCATTCTTTCATAGTAAGTCTTAAATTTCAAATCTGGATTGGGCAATGAGGGAAGGCTATAAATGTCATCATACTCTTCTATCAAAGTCGCCTTGTCAAAAGTTGAAATCGACTCCAGTGTAAATTCATACAGCTCTGGCGAATCCGTCTTGAGGTGAATCTGATTATCAGTATGGAGAAAGCTTAAATAGCGGTTTAAAAAATTATGAGAAGTCAGTCTTCTATTTTCTTTACTGTCTCTCAAGAATGGATCAGGGAAAGTTATCCACATCTCCTTCACTTCATCCTTTTCAAAAAAAGCAGCAATGTTTTCAATACGGGCACGGACAAAGGCCGCATTATCAAGCTTTTGCTCAATCGCTCTGGTCGCACCTTGCCAAATACGAGCTCCTTTAATATCTAAACCAATGAAATGGGTGTCGGGATAGGCCTCCGCCAATGCGACAGAGTATTCTCCACGGCCACAGGCTAATTCTAAACAAATATTTGCGTCTTTTTTAAAATGCTCTGCATTCCACTTTCCTTTCATTTCTATTTCCTTTACAGCGCCGTTCTGTAAGAAAGGGCTTAAGGGATCAAAATTCTCGTAAACATTAGGAAAGCGCAGAATGTCTGCAAACTTTTTAAGCTTATTGCGTTGGCTCAATGAAAATAAAACTTGGTTAATAATAGACCAAAGGTAATACTATTTTGATTTAAAATAGCTGGTCTAACGAGCAGATCCGTAGGTGTCGTCCATCCTATGAGCCATACGCTGTATCGCATCGATGATCTTATCTAAGGCTGGCGGGTAATCTACATATTGCATGCGTCGATCATCTTCTCCCCAGATAGCAATGGTGATTACCTTTTTTCGGTTGCCGTAAGCTACTGCAAGCCTTAAGGGTATGGGAGTAGGTACATCCGCTTTACGCTTTTGACAAACGGAGGTATTACAATCATACAACCTATCAAAATCAAAGAATTTCTGCTTTATGATATACTCCGCAAAATCCTCCAATTCATCTCGTGATATATTTTTTCTAGTAACAACCAATCCATTGTTAGCACTCTTAAACTCTTTGATCAATCGGCCATCACTTTTAATATGAATATAGTCCCTAATCACAGGATCGATACCACCATAAAATCCTCCTCCAATCAATTCAATATTGATATAGGTTTGAGCAAACTCTTCTTCCTTTTTCTTTTTGAATATTTTTTTACGCTTATTAGCCCACCATCGTTTTTTATTCATCTTAGGATTGATGACTTCTACATTTATTTCGGGAAGTTCATTGGCAGGCTTTACAAAAGGCGCTTCATCAGAAGTAACAGCTATGAAATGATATTGGTATGTCCCCTTACTATTGGGTTGTTTAAATTCTAAGATCAGCTTTTCCTTATCAATATCGTTGATAACAAATTTATTGATATGCTTAAACTTGTAGAAAAGTACATCCTCATTGATGCTCCAAATCCCCTTGTCAAATTCTCCATTCAGAAATTGCTGATAGGTATAATCATACTTGAAGTAAAGGAAAAATTCATACGCTTCATCGGCCTGATGTATGATCGTATTAGACTCTAAGTGCATCGCATAGGTATAACGCCACTTGGTCTCTACTATTTTTCGTTCATCTACAGCAAAGAAAGAAGTTCCACCTAAGCTATCTCTTTTTTGAGCATGACTTAAAATCGGCAGTATATAAAGGAAAGCAAGAAATAACAGTATTGCCTTGGACCTCATAAGAAATGGACTATTGAGAGTTAATGGTTTATCAAATTATTAGTATATCAAATTATTAATATATCAAAATCTATACCCAACTGTCAAAAGTAGGTTATTTGTATTGATATCATTGGCCACCTGTTGATTAAATCCAATTGGGCTGTTATATGGGGTATAATTCTCTGTAGTACTCGTATTCCTAAATGCCAAGTCTATATAAGCATTATCGCCTCTAAATCCTGCTCCTAAACTGAGCACGTTTCTTCCTTTATTTTCAGCATCAAATGGAGTCCCATAGATCCCATAACCCGCTCGAATTCTAAATTTCTTAATCAAATATTCAGCACCAAGCTTAATATTCAAAGCATCCGTGAAGTCTTCTCTAATTTGCCCATTGACATTCTCTTGAGCTACCTGAATATTCGTATTGTTATCCGATATTGCGAAATCATAACTCATACTGCTGTAGTCAAAATGCTCCACATCAAGACTTATGAATCCAAACTTTTTCAATACCACGGACACACCACCATTTATCCGCCATGGAGTCTGGAGTGCATAAGAAAATGACCCTGCTGGTGAATCTCCAGAACCGTCTATTAGGGGTAGGCTTGGATCCTCTTCATTTATATAAAAGTAGCTCATACTAGAGGTGAAATTATCTGACAGTCTATATTTTGTTGGAGAATGTACCGCTCCTCCCAACCGAATTTCATTGGTGATTCTATAAATAAAACCAGCCTTAAGACCAGCTCCTAATCCTGTAGTAGTGATAGATTGATCATAAGTCAAATCCCTAAAGAAAGGAATAGCATCATCAGTTCGATCGTCTTCTGCATATGATCTGGTTTCTTCCAGTCTGACAAACGGAAAGTTACCAGAAATACCTAAATATAGCTTGTGAGAAATATTAAAACCGAGAGCAAGTAACAAATCACTCACGCCACCTGTAGTAGTGATGGTCTCACTTCTATCTATAGCTAAGTCTTCAAAAGTATCAAAATCTGAAGACCAGCGATCTGCAGGGTCCCCATTTTGGACAAATATTGCCCCGGAAGATTCAGCTACTTGACTCGTAAATGGGTCCAAATCATTGGCAAAAAAACCTTGCGCATTGCCTTGAAAACTATTTATTATTGATCCAGCCGTTTTCCCCTCATACGTGACACTGCGATTAAAATTAGCAACTCTATTGATGGCAACCCCAAAGTTGAAGGATTTAAACTTTTGATTATCGTAGCCTTTATAAAATACCAGCCCAATATTCTCTAAACCCATTTTCGAATTTGAATTTGAATTTTCAGAGCCACCATTTAGGCTACTACCTACTTGAGAGAGTTGAAAACCAGGAGTTAAAGTAAATTCAGACTTTCTGTACACACCAAGTCCAGCGGGATTTATATTTAACGATCCCATATCTGCGCCAATGGAACTCATAGCACCTCCTACTCCGACCATTCGTGCCGTACCACTCGGCAACAACTCACCATATCTAAGTGCATCTACTGCCGTCTGCCCCTGCGCTACCTGCACAGAAAGGCCAATGAATAGCAGGCACAGTAATAACTGATTGATTCTCATATCCACAAATTTTAATAAAAGTAATAGAATTGTTTGTAAAAAAATAGTGGATGAAAACGCAAGGTCTTCATCCACTATTACCCTAACATGAGTATGTTAGACTTTGCTATTACTTACCTCCTCTTCTTGAAGATGATCTTGAAGATGAAGAACTTCTTGACTTACTTGAAGAAGATGATCTCGATGGAGAGTAACTTCTTGACTTGCTAGAAGATGATCTCGACGGAGTATAACTTCTTGACTTGCTAGAAGATGATCTCGACGGAGTATAGCTTCTTGATCTACTAGAAGATGATCTCGATGGAGATGTACTTCTTGTCTTTGTAGATTTTGAAGGACTGTATCCTCTACTATTACTAGGTCTTGTCGACTTAGTAGTGTTACTTCTTGTTCTAGAAGGCTTAGTATTGTTATAGTCGTTTCTAGTTCTAATATTCGTACGTGTCTTAGGCTTGTAGATACTTGTACGATCCTGCTTTACAGTAGGAGAAGTACTTTTTGCCTTATCAGAACTTGATGTTCTGGTAGAAGTTCTACCCTTTGGGCCTGTTTTCACATTTCCACCTTGAGCTGATTTTCTAGAAGAAACTCTGTCTCTTGATATATTTCTTGATCCAACTACACCAGTTGCATTTTCACCTCCTCTACTAGGACCAGTAGAAGAACTATTACCTCCTGTAGTCGTGGATCCAGTTCTACCAGAACCAATTACTCTTGGACCACTATATATACCATTCGAACCAGAAGTTGAAGTTACGTTTCTATTATTATTCACATTCACACCACCACCATAGTATCCTGGTGGGCAATATGGGTTGTAAGAACTTCCTCCGAAGCCTCCACCATAAGCACCTCCATTGTAGGTATTATAGGTATTGTACACGTTTCCGTATCCACCATATGGGTTGTAGTT